>DATNNK010000463.1:0-2230 GCA_035601875.1 Casimicrobiaceae bacterium
TACGTCGATTTTTGGGCTTCGTGGTGCGCGCCGTGCCGACGATCGTTCCCCTGGATGAATGAAATGCAGCAGCGTTACGGTGACCGCGGCCTTACAATTATCGCCATCAACGTCGATCGGCGCCGTGCTGACGCAGAGCAATTTCTTCAAATCAATACCGCGCACTTCGCCGTGGTCTACGATGACCGAGGTGCTACGCCGCAGGCGTACTCGGTTAAAGGCATGCCAAGTTCCTATCTGATCGACGCGCGCGGGACCGTTGTCGACGTCGAACTGGGCTTCCGCGATGATCGAAAGGGCGCGATCGAGGATCAGATTCGCTCTCTTCTTTCGAATCGCTGACCTGCGGAAGCGATCGAATGAGCAGACAGCGGCTGGAATTGTTGCTTGCGCTGACGCTCACGCTTGCAGGCTGCGCCACGTTGCAAGCGCCCAAACCGTGGGAGAAAGACCGTCTCGCCCGGCCAGAAATGCAGTTTGACGCCGACCCACTGGACGCGAAGCTGACCCAACACATCTACGACAGCAAGGAGGCGGCGACCGGGGGCAACGGCGTAGGTGGTGGTGGCTGTGGCTGCAACTGAACAGAGTCTAAACGCTTCAACGTCCGCCGCCGCGTCGAAAAAGAACAATTCGACCGGGGCGCTACTGGCCGCGGCGTTGGCCCTTCCCGGCATTTTGCCCGCCACCGCGGTCGCGCAGCTGGCTCCCGACCCGGGGCTGATCGCGCTGAAATATCTTGACTACCGCGACTGGCAGCCGGGTGGCGACCGCATACGGGTGCGAACTCCGTCTTTCTACGCCCGCAAGCCCTTATCGGACTCTCTTCAAGCCGAGGGCTCGATCGTCTACGACAGCATCTCCGGGGCGTCGCCTCTCTATCACAACACCTTGTCTGGAGCATCGCGACTCGGAGTGACCGACTACCGAACCGCTGGTAACGCGAAGCTGACGAAATATTTCGACCAGTTCGCCGTCGGTGTCGGCGCAGCGGTGTCTTCGGAACGTGACTACCTCTCACGCGCGCTGTCACTCGACGTGCGCGTCTCGAGCGACGATCGGAACCGCACGTTCGCGTTTGGCGTAGGGGGCGCGAGCGATCGCATCAACAGCACCAACGGTGTCGCCGAAGGCAAGGAAAGGCACACGCTGGATCTCCTGGCGGGCGTCACGCAGGCGTTGTCGCCCGAGGCGATCGTGCAGTCGACCGTTACCTATTCGCCCGGGCATGGCTATTACTCGGATCCGTACAAAGCGATCGACGTACGGCCCGATCACCGTCGGATTTTTGCATGGCTCACTCGCTACAATCAACATCTGCCCTGGCTCGACGCGACCGTCAACCTTTCATATCGCTACCTGCATGACTCGTTTGGCAGCAGCTCGCACGCCGTGGAATTCGCCTGGAACCAACCGCTGCCCGACGGCTGGAGCGTAGTGCCGAATCTTCGTTATTACACCCAGAGCGCTGCGGATTTTTATTTCGACCCTCCTTTCCCGCACGGCTTTGTTCTCGGGCAGTCCTATTCCGCGGACACGCGCCTGTCGGCATTCGGCGCGCTGACGTCCGGCGTGTCGATCGTGAAGCGACTGCCCGATGGCTGGAGCTTCGACGTCAAGCTCGATTTCTACCGCCAGCGATCGGATTGGCGTCTCGGCGGCGATGGCAGCCCGGGGCTCGAGCCTTTCTCCGCACGATGGATCCAGACGGGAATCAGCAAAACGTTCTGATTTGTCCCCGCGCGGCAACAAGGCAGAATAAGGTCGACGATGCCTCTGTTCCATTTCGGCTTTTCCGCGATGGCTTCGGCAAATGAGCTGCAGATCTGGGCCGACGCCGAGACGGACGCGCGCTGTGGCGCCGACGCCGCTATCGCGGACGTGCTGCGCATCGAGGCAAAGTACTCGCGCTATCGCGACGACAGCGTCATTACGCGGATCAATCGCGAAGCCGGACGCGCGGAGATTCCAATCGACGCGGAGACGGCAGCGCTGCTGCGCTACGCCGACCAATGCTACCGGCTAAGCGGGACTCTATTCGACATCACGTCTGGTGCGTTGCGCCGCGCGTGGGATTTTCGACGGACGCCTCCTCGGCTACCCACTGGCGCCGAGCTGGAGGCCGCCGTATCGGCGATCGGCTGGTCCAATGTCGAATGGAGCGAGCATGCGATCCGTCTGCCACGCCCTGGAATGGAAATTGACTTCGGCGGCATCTGCAAGGAATACA
>DATNNK010000464.1:0-3051 GCA_035601875.1 Casimicrobiaceae bacterium
GAGGAGTGGGTTTGAACGTCCTCGATGCCCTGGATCGCATCGCGCATCGCGCGGGCAGCCTCCTCGTCTCCGTGCAGCCAGGCAAGAAGCCCGCGCTGGTAGAGCCTGCGTTGCTTGATCAGAAATGAGGGCAGCTTCTGCGAAGCGACCGTCTTCACCGACGCGATTTTCGGCGCGCGAGGCGAAAGGTCCGGATAGAAAAGATCAGTCGGCGCCGACGCTTTTATGCCACGTCCCTGCTGCATCAGCTCGTACTCTGGAAACAGCTTGAGCGGCACCGGGTCCGCCCCGCCGACCAGCTCATCGAGAAAGATCTTGAGCTTGCGACACGCGCGGTCGATCAAATCGCAGGCGTCCTGCGCCTCCTGCGGCGGCAACTCTTCGAGCCGGCTGAGCTGACGCTCGAGTTCGTCGGTGTAAGCGGTCACCGCGTCAAGGCCGACCATCTGGATCGCGCCAGCCGCCTGGTGAACGTGGGAACGGGCGTGCTTGAGCGACGTGATTTCGTGCGGCGACGCCTTAAAGAGGGCGAGCGCATCCAGGCCGCGCGAGAGCGCCTGGTCAATCTCTCCCTGAACCCAGGTCAGCGGTCCGAGATCAAAATCCGGTGCGGTGTCGGTAGTCACGTTTGCGTCATCTGCAGGTTCTTGAATCAGGAGCGAACAAGGTCTCGCATGCAAGAACCGCGCCGGCCGGCGGGCGCCGGCCCCAAGTGCCTCTTCATACCTTGAAGCCGGCGACCGAGCTGCGCAGCTCCGCGGCGAGCTTGGTCAGCTGTCCGATCGACACGTTAGTCTGCTTGGTGCCTTCGGTGGTCTCCTCGGTGATTTTGAGGATGCCTTGCATGCCTCGGGTAACGTCCGATACCGACGCTGATTGCTTTTGCGTCTGCGCGGAAATGCCGCCGATCAGCTCCGCCAGGTCGCGCGAGACCTTGCGAATCTCGTCCAGCGCCTGCCCCGCCGCGTCAGAAAGCTTGGTTCCTTCGACCACCCCGACGGTGCTCTTTTCCATCGCCGCAACGGCGTCCTGGGTGTCGGCCTGGATCGTTTTCACGATCGCCTCGATCTGCTTGGTGGCCTCGCCGGAACGCTCGGCCAGGCGTTGGACTTCCTCCGCCACGACGGTGAATCCGCGGCCGGCCTCACCAGCGGAGGCCGCCTGGATTGCGGCGTTGAGCGCGAGCACATTGGTCTGCTCGGTAATGTCCGAGATCAGCTCCACGATCTCGCCGATTTCAAGCGACGATTCGCCCAGGCGCTTGATCCGTTTGGCGGTGTCCTGAATCTGCGTTCTGATTTCGTTCATGCCGGCGATCTGGTTGTGCACCGCCTGCCCGCCCTTTTCAGCGGCGGCGAGCGACTGCTGGGCCACCCGCGCCGATTGGGCAGCGGTTTGTGAGACCTCGTTGATCGACTGCGCCATCTGCAGCACCGAAGCCGAGGCTTGCTGGATCTCCCGGTTCTGCCGCTGCGACGCTTCGTACAGCCGGTTCGAGATCGCCTGCGCGTCGGTGGTCGCCTTGGCGACCTGGTCGGTCGCGGAGTTGATTCCGCGGACCAGCGTGCGCAGCTCTTCGATGGTGAAGTTGATCGAATCGGCGATCGCTCCGGTGACATCCTCGGTCACCGAAGCCTGGACCGTGAGGTCGCCGTCGGCGAGATTTCCCATCTCGTTCAACAGCCGCAGAATGGCTTCCTGGTTGCGCTTGTTCTCCTGCTCGCTTTCGTACGCGCGCACCCGCGCGTCGTCGAGGAAGACCTTGCCCAGCAAGATGAGGATGAGCAGCGCGACCAGGGCGAACGCCATCGCGGACCCAAACGTGAAGTTGCGCGCACCGGTCTGATTGTCAAATTCGGCGGTAAGCTTGTTTGCGTCGCCAAGCAATGGTTCCGACTCCTGATTGATCACTCGCGCCGCGCGCTTGGCAACGACCAGCCGCGACATGTTCTGCAGGATCGCATTGACGCCGTCCTGATACGACGCAAACTTCTTTTGCAGCTCGGTCAGCGTCGCACGCGCGTCTTCCGCCCGCACGCCGCCAAGGCGCAAGGTATCGCTCCCTTTGAGCAAGCCATTCAGGATGTCGCGGAAGGTCCCGCTGTCCTTGCCGAGAAGGAACGCCACTTCAGGGTCGATCTCATCGGAAGAAACGAGCGAGTTCGCGTTCTTTGCGATGCGCTGAGAAAGCACCGCGAGCTGATTGGTGAAATCGACCTCGCGCAATGTGCCGCCGCCCGCGGCGACTTGGGCCGACGCCTGCTGCGCGAGTTCGAGCAACTCGTTGTTGCCCTTGTTGATGGTGTCGAGGCCCTTGGAAAGCGCCACCAGCGCGGGCTGGTTGTCGACCACGTCGGTCGCATTTTTCTCGACCACGGCCCATCGCTTGGTGACGTCGTCCAACAACGATCGCAACGACTCGTTGGTGGTGGCTTCGATGTTTACGCCCCTGACGTTGCCGCCCTTGATCAGCGCATCGAGGTCGGCGCGAAAACGGTCTCTGGAGTCCTTGACGCCCTCGAACGCGGGAACGTTGCCCTGAACCGCAAGTGAGGTCCCCCGCGCGAGTCGCTGCGAAAGCATCTGCATTTCGGTCGCGGTGGTTCCGCTGGCGGTGGCCTGGGTTGAGACCCGGGTATTCAGGAAAAGCATCACCAGCGCCAGCAGTATGAAAACCACCAGCAAGACACCCAGCAGCTGGAATTGGCGAACGATCGGCAGGTGGCCAATGATCCACAGATGACCCGGCTGCCGTATCTCCGGGCTGGTGGCGCGCATTTGGTCCATGATCGACACCGCCGCAAGCGGATCGTAGCCGCTCTGCTGCTTGCCCATCTTGACCTGCGTCGTCGGCTCGTCGAATTCGGCGCTATCCTCCTCCCGCCCCGCGGCCGGCCCCGGGCTGAATAGAGTCTTTAAGCTAAGAGCCATGTTTCATCTCCCCAATAGGGTCGTACGCGTGCGACATTCGAATAGTCAATTGGCTCTACACGCCAACTTGAAGAAAACCCGGATCCTGTGCCAGCAGCGCCAGATCGATTTCCTGCCACA
>DATNNK010000465.1:0-3665 GCA_035601875.1 Casimicrobiaceae bacterium
CACAATGCTCATTTTTCTGGTCATCGTGACGTACTGGCCGGCGCTGTCGACCTGGTTACCTCGGGCGATGGGAATGAAGTTCTAATGAGGCTGGGCTTGCCCGGAATTTACGGACACTGCCGATAGCAAGCAGCATGTTACGGGGGTGTCAGATGGCAAGGTCCAAGCGGGCATGCAGCGCGGAGTTTGAGCGCGAACGGCGCAACTGCTAAGGGCGCGCCGTCTTGCAGTTCGGACATTTGTTAGCTTGTCGGTCGTTCATGCCGTCGTCTAATATCGAGGTATGGGCGGGAGGCATCAGCCCGCATGGCTTGAAAGATCCGCGCCTCTTCGACACCTTCTTTGTATCCTCTATGCCCATCCCGTCAGCAGCCATACGCCGCGTCTGGCGCGCGGTCGGCGTAGGCCTTGTAGTGCTCGTAATCTGGCTATCGCTCACGCCGCAGCCGATCGAAATCCCGGTCGAGCACGGCGACAAACTCGGACACGTCGCCGCCTACGCAACGCTGATGTTCTGGTTCGCGCAACTCGACACGCGGCATCGCATGCACCTCGCATACGCGGTCGGCTTCGTCTTGCTAGGGGTCGCGTTGGAGTTCGCGCAGCGGCTGACCGACTATCGTACTTTTGAGGTCGCCGACATGGGCGCGGACGCGGTCGGCGTACTGTGCGGCTGGGTCGCCTCCCCGCCTCGGGGACCGGATGTGATCGGTTTTGTCGAGCGCGTGCTGTCGAGTTCGTAACATCGCGCGAGAAGGAGCCCCATCGGGCGCTGCCACCCAAAGGTGGCGGCGACCCGCTTTTGCTTTTGGAGTCCTGCCGCGCGGCGCGTTTTCGGCGGCCGCGCTCCCAAGCGGGCACTCCACTCATGGTAGAATTATGAGTTTCCTCGCATTTATTCGGCCGGAGCGCAAGAATGGCGGTAGAACGCACCCTTTCCATCATTAAGCCGGACGCGGTCGCCAAAAATATCATCGGAGCGATCTATACTCGTTTCGAGAGCGCGGGGCTCAAGATCGTCGCCGCCAGGATGACATGGCTGTCCCGCGATAAAGCGGAAGGCTTTTATGCGGTTCACCGCGAACGGCCCTTTTTCAGCGGTCTCGTCGACTTCATGAGCTCGGCCCCGGTGATGATCCAGGTGCTCGAGGGCGAAAACGCGATCGCGCTGAATCGGGAGCTCATGGGCGCGACCGATCCCAAAAAGGCTGCGCCGGGAACCATCCGCGCCGATTTTGCAGAATCGATCGACCACAACGCCGTCCACGGTTCGGACGCGTTGGAAACGGCTAAGGACGAAATTACATACTTCTTCCCGGCGCTGACGATCGACACGAGGAAACGTTGAAACGCAACGACGAGACCCGGAAAAAGGACATGCCTTTTTGCTCGATTGCCGCGCTGCTACGCCGACCTTCCACATGATCAACTTGCTCGACCTCGATCAATCGGCGATGTCTGCATTCTTCGCCGAACGCGGCGACAAGCCGTTTCGCGCCAAGCAGGCGCTGCGCTGGATTCATCACGCGCTTGCCGACCGTGTCGAGTCGATGACCGATTTGGCCAAGACCACCCGCGATGCGCTGATGATCGACGCCGAGATTCGGGCGCCTCTCGTTGTGCGTGACTCGATCGCCAGCGATGGCACGCGCAAGTGGCTGCTCGACGTCGGCAGCGGGAATGCCATCGAGGCGGTCTATATCCCCGAACCCGCTCGTGGCACGCTTTGCATTTCCTCGCAGGCGGGCTGTGCGCTCGACTGCTCATTTTGCTCGACCGGCAAGCAAGGCTTCAACCGCAACCTGTCCGTTGCCGAAATCATCGGCCAGCTTTGGATTGCCAACCGCGCGCTGCTCGCCAGCGGCGTTACCGGACCGCGATTGCAACAGGGCCGGCACCCGATCACCAACGTGGTCATGATGGGCATGGGTGAGCCGCTGGCCAACTACGACAACGTAGTAAGGGCGATGCGGATCATGCTCGACGACAACGCGTACGGACTGTCGCGGCGCCGCGTAACGCTGTCGACCTCCGGGCTGGTACCTGCGCTCGATCGTCTTGGCGAAGATTGCCCGGTCGCCCTGGCGGTCAGCTTGCACGCACCGAATGATGCACTGCGCGACCAGCTAGTGCCGATCAACCGCAAGTATCCGATTCGCCTGCTGCTCGCCGCATGCCTGCGTTACATCGAGCACGCGCCGCGCGACTTTGTCACGTTCGAGTACGTGATGCTCGACCATGTCAACGATGCTCCCGAGCAAGCCCGGGAACTTGCGTCGCTGGTTCGCGACGTGCCGTGCAAATTCAATCTGATCCCGTTCAATCCATTCCCGGATACCGAATTCCGGACCAGCTCGCGCAACCGAATCGTCGCCTTTCAGCGAATACTTCAGGACGCGGATCTGATCGCCACCATTCGTAAAACGCGAGGCGAAGATATCGACGCCGCGTGCGGTCAGCTTGCCGGCCAGGTCCAGGACCGTACCAAGCGGCGTTTGCACCGAATTCAACCCGTTGCGAGGCCTTGAACCATGCCCACGCACAATCGTTATCGTTCTCGCGCTTTAATCACGATCTGTGCCTTGGCAATGCTCGTCGGTTGCAACACGGCGCCGAAAGCACCCGAGCCGCAACCGCGCGTTACGCCGCCGCCGCAGCAGCAGGCAAGCCCGGCCGACAGGGCACGGATGCACACCGATCTGGCCGGAGGCTATTACGAACGCGCGCAGATGGATATCGCGATCGAGGAGCTCAATCTCGCAGTGGCGACCGACCCCGGCTACGCGCCGGCATACAACCTCTACGGGCTGGTCTACGCCGTGCTGGGCGACGACCGCAAGGCGGAGCAGAGCTTCGAGCGCGCGCTTGCGCTTGCGCCCAACGATTCCGACGTTCACCACAACTGGGGCTGGTATTTGTGCCAGCACAAGCGCGAGCGCGAAGCATTGGCGCAGTTCGAAATCGCGGTGGCCAATTCCTTGTACCGAACGCCGGAAATCGCGCTGGTCAATGCCGGGCGCTGTGCGCAGACGATTGGCGAGATCCGGGTTGCCGAATCCTATTTCCGCCGCGCGCTTGCCGCGCAACCCGGCAACGCGTTGGCGAGCTATGGCGTCGCGTTGATAGCCTACAAAGAGGCGCGCTACGATGAAGCGCGCAAATGGATAAGGCCGGTGATGCAGACCACGACGCCGCCGCCCGAGGCCATGTATCTCGGGCTTTGTATCGAACGCAAGCTGGGGGACAGGCAGGCGGAGCTGTCGTACATAACGCAGCTGCGCAATCGCTTTCCGGATTCCGTCGAAACCAAAGCCATCACCACCGAGGCTTGCGAATGACGGCAGCGCAGGAGCAATTGCCAAACGACGTCGACGGGCTGCCTAGCGCCGCGTCGGCCGGCCCCGGTGCGCGCCTCAGGGCCGCGCGCGAGGCGGCCGGGCTTTCGCTCGACCAAGTCGCGCAGCAACTGAAACTGGCGCCGCGGCAGGTCAAAGCGCTGGAGGACGAGAGTTTCGGCGAGCTGCCGGGCCGCACGTTCAGCCGCGGTTTCGTACGCAATTACGCACGCCTGCTGCATCTCGACGCGCAAGACCTGCTGGCGCATCTGCCCGATGCTTCGCAGGCCCCCGCGCTCGAGTCGCCGACGCTGCATTCGACCGCCACGA
>DATNNK010000466.1:0-4966 GCA_035601875.1 Casimicrobiaceae bacterium
TCCCGAGGTCGCGGCCCTCGAAGCGAACGCTGCCTGACTCGGGGCGCAGCGTCCCGGCGATGCAGTTCACCAAGGTGCTCTTGCCCGAACCGTTCGGGCCGATCAGCCCGAGTCGCTCGCCCGGCTGCACGAGAAGGTCGACGCTCTCGAGCGCGACGAAGCCGCCGAAGCGTTTGGTGACACCGGAGACTTGCAGAAGCGGCTCGCTCGTGGGTGACGGAATCATCTGCGGCTTCCTGAGCCCGCTCCGCTGCGCACGTGCCGAGGCGCCGCGCTCCGCGGTCTCCCGCCGAAGCGCTTGGTGACACCGGAGACTTGCAGGAGCGGCTCGCTCACCGTTTCCTCCGCCGCCGCCATGCGTCGACCCAGCCCATGATGCCGTTCGGAGCGAGGGTCACAAACAGCACCAGCAACACGCCAACGATGAGCAGGTTCCAGGCCGAGGAAATCGTTACCTGGACGACTTGTTGGACCGTGCCGAGCAGCACCGCGCCGATCAGCGGGCCGAACCAGCTCATCATGCCGCCGATCAGCGGCATTGCGATGCTGTTGACCGCATACGAGAGATTGAATGCCGCGCTCGGCTCGACGTAAGACAGGTAATAAGGAAACGTGGTCCCCGCCATCCCCATCAGCGCGCCGCTCACCGTCGCGGAAAAGAGCTTCAGCCGCAAGGTCGGCACGCCGGCGCATTCCGCGGCGAGCTCGTCGTCGCGTATTGCGGCCAAGCCGCGTCCGATGAACGATGTCTCGATCGCGCGGGCGACGACAAGCGCCAGCGCCGTCATCAGCACCATCGCCGAGTAGAGCAGATGAATGTAGCGACGCAGCCCGAATGGCACTTCACGCGGCTGCAGGATATATGCGCCGCGGGCGCCGCCGACGTAATCCCAATTTACGACGAAGGTATACAGCACGACCGAGAGGGCGAGCGTAGCGATCGCAAAGAACACTCCGCGCATGCGCAACGTGAGATAGCCGACCGCCAGTCCGAGTACGCCGGCGGCAAGCGTGCCTGCCAGGATCATGACGGGAAGCGGCGGGTGCAGCGCTTTGTAGAGGAACACCGTGCTGTAGGCTCCCACCGCGAAGAACGCCGCCGAGCCGAAGTTAACGTAGCCGGTGTAGCCGCCGAGGATATTCCATGCCGTGGCGAGGATGATGAACTGCAGCACCGTGTACGCCGCGGAAAAGAAGTAATCGTTGGCGATGAGTTGGCTTGCCCCGGCGAGCACGAGAGCGCTCGCGAAGGTGATGGTGGCGAACATCCGGTTGCTCATCGGCCGAGCAACCCTGAGGGTCTGAAAGCGAGCGTGGCAAGCAGCAATCCGAACGAGACCGCTGGTGCCCACGACGGACCGAAAAAGGTGGATGTAAACGACTCCGCGAGTCCCAGCACGAAGGCGCCGACCAAGGTCCCCCAGATCGAGCCCATGCCGCCCAGCACGCAGACCGCGAACACCAAGCCGATGTACTCGCGCCCGAGGGCAGGTTGCACCGGCTGGATGACGATCAGGAACGCACCCGCCACGCCGGCGGTCGCGATCGAGAGCGCGAACGCGAGCCCCTTCACGCGAGTCGGATTGACGCCCATCAGGCGCAGCGCAAGCTGGTCCTGCGCCACCGCCAATACGGCGCGGCCGAAGAAAGTGTGGGTGAGGAATAACTGCACGCCGACGACCATCGTCACCGACACCAGAAACGGCACCACCAGGCGCATGGGGAAATCGACCGGGCCGAGCCTCCAGGTCGTCTCCGAGTAGGCGGTCTGCACCATGCGGTAATCGACGCCGAAGATCAGTACCAACGCAACTTCGGTGATAAACAGGATGCCGAAGAAGAAGGCGAGTCCACGCAGCGACTCCTGGCCGCGTTTTTCGAAGCACAGGTAATAGATACGGTAGAGCAGCATCCCGAGCGCGAAAAAGAGCGGCGACAGCACGACCGACACCGCGATCGGGTCGAGCCCCATCCGATCGTTGACAATGTAGGCGATGTACGAGCCGAGGATGATGAATGCGGGGTGGGCGATGTTGACCACGTCGAGCATCCCGAACGAGATCGAGATGCCGACGCTCACGGCCGCGTAGAAACCGCCGAGCAACAGCCCGGCGATGATGGCGTTGAGCACCAACGCCGTCGGGAATTCCATCGCCGGAGGCGCTACGCCGCTATTTCTTGTTGTCGTGATACGGCGCCATCACGGCGCCGGTCTTGTAGCTCGCCGGGGCCAGCACGGTGACGTGACCCGGTTTCATCCACTGCTCAAGGTCGTTGCCGGCGATGCCGTGGTACTGCACCGTCAGCATGCGCGGTACCGCCCACTCGCCGTTCTTGGCGAAGCGGACCTTACCGACAAAGGTGTCGAACTCGTACGTGTGCATGTAATCGGCGAGCTTCGCCTGGTCGAGTCCGCCAACGGCCTTGATCGATTGCTCCAGCACCTGCATCATCGCGTAGGCATACGGCGGCAGATAGAACCCGAGCGGGTCGACGCCTTCCTTGACGGCGCGTCCTTGGTATTTGGCGAGGAATTGTTCCAGGAACGGAAACTTGCCGGCGACATCGGGTGCGAATGTCTCGTAGTTGACGATGCCGTTCAGCAACGGTCCGAGTTGCGTCTTGAGCGCCGCGAATTGCGGGCCGACCATCCCGCCGCCGAACATTCGCGTCTTGAGTCCGACCTCGTTTGCCGCGCGCACCATCCCGGCCGAATCCGGCGGATACGAGGCGACAAAGACCAGATCGGGATTAGTCGCCTGAATCGCGCGCAGGATCGGCGAGAAGTCGACCGTGTTGGGCGGATAAGTCTTGTCGTAGACCACCTTCAGCCCGGTCCGCTTGGCCTGTGCGCGCGCGCCTTCCAGCGCCAGCGCCGGATACTCGGCGTCAGCTCCCACCAGCGCAATCGTTTGCGGCTTGGCTGCAAGACCCATGGCGGTATCGAAGAATCCCTGCGTCCAGCCGATTGCCGGCTCGGGCCCCGCGGGCATGATCTGGAAGTAGCGGTCGTAATTGAATTTCGAGTTGACGTTGAGGCCGAACAGGCCCATGAAGGCCATGTTCCGCTGCATCACGATCGGCATCGCAGGCGCAATGACGTTCGTGCCATACCCGGACACCAGCAGATCCACCTTGTCGATATCGAGCAGCTTGTTGTAGATGCTCGGCACTGTCGAGGGGTTGGTCTGGTCGTCGTAATAGACGAGCTCGACCTTGCGGCCGAGTATCCCGCCCTTGGTGTTGACGTCCTCGGCCCAGATTTGCATTGCGATCAACGCCGCCTTGCCGTTGCCGGCAAGCGGACCGGTTAGGCTCATGCCGAAACCGATCTTCAACGGCGGCGGCTGTTGCGCGTGCACGGGTGCAACGAGTACGACCGAGAGGGCTAAGACCCCGGTCGAGAACCATGTCGTGAGTCTGTTCATTCCAATCACCTCCTCCTAAGGCAGAACGATGCTTACACCCGTTTTCCGTGCTGTCAATCAACTTCGGCGCTCGCTTTTGCTCATCGCGTGCGGCGACACCTGGGCTCGATACCAATCCAGAATCTCCTCGCCGGTCCAGTGCAACACACCGGGCTTAGCCAGGACATACCGATAGAGTTGCTCGAGGTAGGCGATACGGTGCGGAACCCCCGACACGTAAGGGTGCACGCTGATCGCCATGATCCGGCGCGACACCGCACTCTCTTCGTACAAGCGATCGAACTGGGCGCTGCCGCGGCGCAGCATCTCCTCGGCCGAGTGGTGCTGGACCACCATCATCGCGATGTCGTTGATCTCGACGGTGTAGGGAACGGAGAGCATCGGGCCGTGCGCGGTCGCGATGTAGGCCGGCTGGTCGTCGAGCACCCAGTCGGCGACATATTCGATGCCCGCCTCCGCGAGGCAGTCGATGGTGTCAAAAGTCTCGGCCAGACCGGGGCTTTCCCAGCCGCGCGGCGACCTGCCGGTGAAGGCGCGAATCGCATCCATCGTTTCGCGGATCGCCGCGCGCTGGTCCTCGACCTGGTGCAGCGGCTGCTGCAGCCAGCCGTGGCCCATGAATTCCCAGCCCGCGTCCTTCGCCGCCTGCGCGATGCGCGGATAGTTGCGGCACACCACGCCGTTGATCGCGAGCGTCGGCGTCACACCGAATTTCTGCATGCAGTCGAAAAGCCGCCAGAACCCCACGCGCATGCCGTACTCGTGCCAGGCCCAGTTCGGCAGGTCGGGCAAGAGCGGCTGACCCATGGGCGGCGACAGCACCGTGCGCGGCATCGGCCGCTCGATGCCCCAGTCCTCGACGTTGACGATCGTCCACACGATCATGCGCCCGTCGTCCGGAAGAACCAGCGCCGGCCGATCGACGATCGCCGAATAGGGGACGCGCTCGCGTGGCGTAGGTGGTAGGCTCATCGCGGGAGGCTTAGCGCATATGCAACTCGATGTCGTGCAAGACTGGATCGTTCTCGCGCGCGACTTCGTTTTCGATCAGCGATCCGCAGCCCGGGCAGAAGAACTGCCTGAACACCGGGCGATCGTCGATGTAACGCCGGTAATCGCCGATGTTCGGGTTGGCGGCACCGATATCGGCATCGCGGCGCACGCATTGCTCCTTATAGTTGCCGCGCGCGAGCCCCAGGTCGACGGCGCATCGGCAGCAAGCGGCGTGCACGCCGTCCTCTTCACGGCGCAGCTCGAGGCTGTCCGTCAGGCGCGCAAGTAGGGGGCCGCCCAGGCGCACGACGCGGCCATCTTTCTTGCGGTTCGCTTCGCGCCGGCTGATACGCAGCATGCGTGTGGCCGTCGCATCCACGACTCCGTCGGCGGAGATCACGACGCCGTAGATCTCGCGCGCCGCGGCGAGCGATACCGAGCGATTGTCGATCACGTCCTCGCGCACGCTCGAAGCGTCGCGCTCCAGTGGATCACCGAAACCGCCCCCCGCGGACCAGATGACCGCGTAAACGTCCCGGGGTTGC
>DATNNK010000467.1:0-2366 GCA_035601875.1 Casimicrobiaceae bacterium
CCGCTTCGGCACACGCCGCAACCACGCCTTCGTCGTCGAGTCCCATGATGGCGGCCATCGCGCCGACACCTTGCGGAACTGCTTGCTGCATCGCCTGCGCCCGAAAGCGCACCAGTGGCAGCGCGTCGGCAAAGGCGATCGCGCCTGCCGCGACCAGTGCCGCGTATTCGCCCAGACTGTGCCCGGCCATCACCGCTGCCTCGGCGCCACCTGCGGCGCGCCACGCGCGATAGACCGCTACGTCGGCGGTGAGCATCACCGGTTGCGTATTCACGGTCTCGTTTAGCGCTTCGGCGGGACCGCTGTCTACCAGCGCCCACAGGTCCTGCCCGAGGACCTGGCTTGCTTCAACAAAAGTCTCACGAACCAGGGGGTGCTCGGCGTATCCCGCCAGCATGCCGACCGCCTGCGAGCCCTGACCGGGAAATACGATGGCGAGTTTCATCGACGTCGATTCAGCTTGATTGGAAAGCGCGGTACGCCGTCAATGCCAGCGCAGGAGCACCGAGCCCCAGGTGAAGCCGCCTCCGACACCGGCCAGTAGCACGTGATGCCCGGCCCGGATGCGGCCGTCGCGAACGGCGACGTCGAGCGCCAATGGGATCGACGCGGCCGACGTGTTGGCGTGCTCGGCGACCGTGCTCACCATCCGCTCAATCGGCAGCGCGAGCTTTTTCATGGTTGCCTCCATGATTCGGATGTTCGCCTGATGCGGGATCAGCCAGTCGATCGCGCTAGAGGGCAGCTCGTTTGCCGAAAGCGCTTCCTGCGCAACCTCGGCCAGCACCTTGACGGCGAACTTGAAGACCGCGCCTCCGTCCATGTGCAGAAAAGGGGTGCCCTGTATTTTGCCGTTGGCCACCGTACCCGGCACCGCTAGGATATTGCGGTAGCGGCCGTCGGCGTGCAGATGCGACGACATTATCCCGGGGGTGTCCGACGGTGCGAGCACGACCGCGCCGGCTCCATCGCCAAAGAGGACGCAGGTTCCCCGATCGTTCCAGTCGAGTATCCGCGAATAGATTTCGGCGCCGACCACCAGCGCATTCCTGACCGCGCCGCTCTTGATCATCAAATCTGCCATCGCCAGCGCGTAGACGAATCCGCTGCAAACCGCCTGAACGTCGAACGCGGGGCCGCCGCCTGCGCCAAGCTTTGCCTGCAGAATGCACGCCGTCGAGGGAAAGATCATGTCGGGCGTCGTAGTCGCGACGACGATCAGATCGAGCTCGGCGGGTGCAATACCAGCAACGGCCAGGGCCTCCCGCGACGCTGCCAGCGCCAGATCGCTGGTCTGCTCGTCCGGCGCTGCGATGTAGCGTTGGCGAATGCCGGTGCGCGAGCGCACCCATTCGTCGCTGGTATCGATCCGGCGCGCGAGCTCGGCGTTGGTAAGGAGTTGCGCGGGCAGATAGCCGCCGGTGCCGACGATGCTGCTATGCATCGTTCGAACCTTCCAGGGATGGTGCGACCGCCGGCACCGGTATGGCGGCCAGACGCTGCGCAATGCGCTCCAGCACGCCGTGCGCGACTTCGGTGTAGGCCTTTTTGAGCGCGTAGCGGAAAGCAAGCGCGTCCGCGTGGCCGTGGCTCTTGACGACCACGCCCTTCAGTCCGATGAGCGTCGCTCCGTTATAGCGCCGCGGGTCGACGCGCCGCTTGAACGCCGCAAGCACCGGCAACGCGAACAAGCCGAGCAACTTGCGCACCGGATTGCGCGTGAACTCCTCGCGCAGGAAATCCGCGAGCATGAGCGCCAATCCCTCCGAGGTTTTGAGAGCGACGTTGCCGACGAAGCCATCGCAAACGATGACGTCGGTCGTACCCTTGTAAATATCGTCGCCTTCGACGTTGCCGTAGAAATTGAGGTCGGAAGCCTTGAGGAGCTCCGCCGTCTCCTTGACCACGTCATTGCCCTTGATGTCTTCCTCGCCGATGTTGAGCAATCCCACCGTCGGGCGCTCGATGCCGGCGACGGCGGAAGCCAGCGCGCTGCCCATCACTGCGAACTGGACCAGCTGCTCGGCGGTGCAATTGACGTTTGCGCCAAGATCGAGCGCGGTCGTCACGCCCTTGCGCGTCGGCAGCTGCGACGCGATCGCCGGCCGGTCGATGCCCGGCAGGGTCTTGAGCACAAAACGGGAAATCGCCATCAACGCGCCCGTGTTGCCGGCCGACACGCAGGCTTGCGCACTTCCATCCTTGACCAGGTTGACGGCGACCCGCATCGACGAGTCCTTCTTGCCGCGCAACGCGCTTGCCGGACCTTCGTGCATTTCGACGACCTCGGTTGCGGCTCGGACGGACACTCGGTCCGCCGCGGTCGAGCGGACGCTGCTGAGGGCCTTGCGAATATCGCCTTCGCG
>DATNNK010000468.1:0-2461 GCA_035601875.1 Casimicrobiaceae bacterium
GACCACCGCCGCCGTCCCGAGATGCTGCGCACTGCGATCGCGACGGCTTTCTTCTGGCCGACCAGCACGACCAGCTTCTTGCCGCGCGTGACGCCGGTGTAGAGGAGGTTCCGCTGCAGCATGGTGTAGTGCTGGGTCATCACCGGGATGACGACGGCGGGGTACTCCGAGCCTTGGCTTTTGTGAATCGTCGCGGCATAGGCCGGCACCAGCGTGTCGAGTTCACCAAAGCCGTAAGTAACGGCACGGCCGTCAAAGCTGGCCGTAAGCTCGCCCGCCTCGGGGTCCACATCATCGATGTAGCCGATGTCGCCGTTATAAACTTCCTTGTCGTAGTCGTTCTCGATCTGCATGACCTTGTCGCCGGGTGCGAAGGTCCAGCCGAAGCGTTCGACCTTGCGCTCGCCGGCGGGGTTTAGCGCCGCCTGCAGTTCGATGTTGAGCGATCGTGCGCCGACGCCGCCGCGATTCATCGGGCACAGCACCTGGATGTCGCGAATGGGGTCGAGGCCAAACCGCTGGGGAATGCGAGTCTTCACCAGTTCGATGATGCGCGGCACGGCGGTTTCTGAATCGTCTGCCTGCACAAAATAGAAGTCACTGTCGCCCTCCGGCTTTCCGAGATCGGGGATCGACCCCTGGTTTATTCGATGGGCGCTAGTAATGATGCGGCTTTGCGCGGCCTGCCGGAACACCTCGGTCAGGCGGACAACAGGCACGGCGCCTGACGTGATCATGTCAGCCAGGATCTGACCGGGGCCGACCGAGGGCAGCTGGTCTACGTCGCCAATCACGAGCAGAGCGGCGGTCTCCGGCACCGCCTTAAGCAAGGCGTGCATCAACAACACATCAACCATCGACGTCTCGTCCAGCACCAGCAAGTCGCAGTCGAGCGGGTTCTCCACATTCCGCTTGAAGCCGCCGCCCTTGGGATCGACTTCGAGCAAGCGGTGGATGGTTTTGGCCTCTTGCCCTGTTGTCTCGTTCAGGCGCTTGGCCGCGCGCCCGGTCGGAGCGCAGAGCAGAAGCTTCACGGTCTTCGCTGCGAGAATACGCAGGATCGCGTTGACGATGGTGGTCTTG
Source organism: Casimicrobiaceae bacterium (assembly GCA_035601875.1). Classification (GTDB taxonomy): domain Bacteria; phylum Pseudomonadota; class Gammaproteobacteria; order Burkholderiales; family Casimicrobiaceae; genus PALSA-1003. Next base: position 1,084 of record DATNNK010000468.1, read on the forward strand.
CCGACGCCCGGTCCACCGGTGATCACGAGGACCTTGGAAGCGAGTGCAAGACGGACAGCCGCTTTCTGGCTTGGCGCCAGTTCGAGGCTGATCCGATGCTCGATCCAGGGCAATGCCTTATCGGCGTCGATCGAGTCCCAGGGTAACTTGGCTCGGGAAAGCGCGTGTAGCCTCTCGGCGATGGCCTGCTCGGCTCGATAGAGACTTGCCAGAAAGATGCAATCGGTCTCGCCGAGGCTGTCGGCAACCACAGTGCCATCGGCGAGTTCCAAATCGAGCGCCGTGCGGATGAGGCCTGCTCCAACTTCAAGCAGTTCTTCAGCCAATGGCACCAGATCGGTGGTGGGAAGCCCACAATGCCCATCGTCCATAGCTTCGGTCAGTGCATACGAGATGCCGGCGCGCACCCGGATCATGGCGGTTTTCTCTACGCCAAGCTTCATGGCGATAGCGTCGGCGGTCTTGAAGCCAATGCCACGAATGTCGCGCGCCAGGCGGTACGGGTTTTCCGTCATGACCTGCACGGCGTCGGCACCGTAGGTCTTATAGATGCGCACCGCCCGCGCCGTGCCGACGCCGTTGCTGTGCAGGAAGACCATGATCTCGCGGATGATCTTCTGTTCGGCCCAAGCATCGGTGATGCGCTTGGCACGTACCAGACCAATGCCAGTCACCTCGCGCAGGCGCTCGGGCTCCGCCTCGATCGTGTCGAACACCTTCTCGCCGAAAGCTCGCACAAGCTTTTTCGCATAGACCGGACCAATGCCGCGGATCATCCCGGAGCCGAGATATTTCTCGATGCCGTCGATTGAAGTCGGCGCTGAAGTGCGCATGAAGCGCGCTTTGAACTGTTGGCCATGGGTGTGGTCGTTGACCCATTCGCCAGATGCCGTAATCCACTCGCCTGCCGAGATAGTGGCGGCGTGGCCGATGACCGTGACCAGATCGCGATGGCCACGGGCCTTTGCCCGCAGAACGCAGAAGCCGTTCTCGCTATTGTGGAAGGTGACACGCTCGACAAAGCCCGCCAGTACTTCCTGGGTCGATGGTTCCTGCTGTGGCCTCATTTGTGTTGCCACTGTTGGCGCCAGTCCCCCAACCGGATTTGGAGACCTGCGCTGCGCTCGCGCTCCTCGTCAGCGACGCAGTGCCCGCGAGTACTTTCGATAGGCGACCGCCCAGTCGTTGGCAACCGTCCAGCGATTCAAATCCTCGGCTCCCTTGAAGCAGCTTGCGACGATGGAGCCATAGCGGCCGTGGGGCTCATAACGCAGGGTCGACCGGCCGATTCATTTGGACTAAGCGAGCGATGCCTGCTGGGCGACCGCATCTTCCTCATGTCGCCGCGCTTGGTGCGCGTTCAGGCCGAGGTGCCGAT
>DATNNK010000469.1:0-2374 GCA_035601875.1 Casimicrobiaceae bacterium
CTTGACCGGACCGATTTCCGGCAAAGCATCGAGCTCTTCTTTGGTCGCGGTGTTGATATTGACCGCGGCAAGCGCGAACGCCGAGAACAGCAGCGTCACGAGTAACAGCAGGAACCTCTTCATTCATCCCTCCCAGGAAAAAGTGGACATCCGGTGCGCAGACGCTTCCGGTCTTGGCCGGATGCCATTAACGCCGGCGCGATGTTACGGGTTGACCGCGGATCGGGCAAGGAGCGCCTGCACGCACTTCGCGACGCCGGGTTCGATGTCGCGCATGGGCGCGGCGTATCCCGACGCGCGCAACCCGCCAAGATCGGCCTGGGTATAGCTCTGGTACTTGTCCCGCAGCCCGTTCGGAAAGGCGATGTATTCGATCGCACCCGCGCGATGCAGCGCCTCGAAAGGCAGCGGCGCGACTCCTTCCGCGGCGCGGCAGGCGTTGATTGTTGCGGTCGCCACCGCGTTGAACGTCGCCGCGTTGCCGGAGCCCAGATTGAAGATTCCCGAGCGCTCCGAGTGGTCGAGAAAGTCGAGGTTGACCTGCACGACATCGTCGATGCTCACGAAGTCGCGCCGCTGCTCACCGGCGGCGTAGCCTCCCGAGCCCTCGAAAAGCTGCACTTTGCCGCCGGCCCGATACTGGTGAAAAAAATGCCAGACGACCGACGCCATCCTGCCTTTGTACGCTTCGCGTGGACCATAGACGTTGAAGTATCGGAAGCCCGCAATCTGCGAGGTGCGGTCCGGGAGCAACCGGCGGACGTACTGATCGAACAGCCACTTCGAGTAGCCGTAGACATTGAGCGGCGACTCGCACGCTCTTTCCTCGCGAAACACCGTGCCCGCGCCATAGACGGAAGCCGACGAAGCGTAGAGAAAGGGAACATCGTTATCCTGGCAGTGCTGCAGCAGCGCCGCCGAATAGCGGTAATTGTTGGCCAGCATGAACCTGCCGTCGGTTTCCATGGTGTCCGAGCAAGCGCCCTGATGCAGCATCGCCGAGATGTCGTCGTCGAAGTCACCGTCGGCAAGCCGCGGCAGAAACTCGTCCTTGTCGAAGTAGTCGGCGATATCGCAATCGATGAGATTGCGGAAATTATCCGCACGCGACAGGCTGTCAACGGCGAGAATCCGTGTCTCTCCGCGGGCGTTCAATGCCCGGATCAAGCTCGATCCGATGAAGCCGGCAGCACCGGTGACGACCATGTACAAGCGTGTTCTCCGCGATCGCTGAATCTACAGTTCGATGTCGACCTTGCCGATTTCCGTCGTCACGAATGGCACGCGCGGCGCGACCGCGCAGAGCAATTCGTAGCCGACAGTGCTCGACGCGGCAGCGACGTCATCGACCGACAGCCCTTCGCCCCAGAGCACGGCCGGGCTGCCGACCCCGGCCTCCGGTACTTCGCTCAAGTCGACGGTCATCATGTCCATGGAGACGCGTCCCGCGGTGCGCACTTTCTTGCCGCACACCAGCACCGGCGTCCCGTTGGGCGCATGGCGTGGATAGCCGTCGGCGTACCCGCAGGCAATCACTCCGACCCGGTGCGCGCGCGCGGCGGTATAGCCGCCGCCGTAACCCACGCTTGCATTGGGTTTGAGATCGTGCACCGCGATCAGCTCGCTGCGCAAGGTCATCGCGGGCGACAATCCAAGCGTTTCCGCGGTGTCGTACGGAAACGGCGAGGAGCCGTAGAGCATGATGCCAGGCCGAACGTAGTCCCCGCCCACCTCGCTGAAGCGGATGACACCGGCGGAATTGGCGATCGAGCGCGGATAGGGTAAACCTTTGCAGGCGTCCTCGAACGTTTGCAGTTGTTCGTGCAAGCCTTCCTCCTCGTCGGCGCGAGCGAGATGGGTCATCAATCGCAACGCGGCGACGCTCGACGCGGCCGACAGGCGATCGCTGACCTCGCGTACTTCCGAGGGTTTGAAGCCCAGCCGATTCATGCCGGTATTGATCTTGATGAACACTTCCAGCGGGCGCGTAAGCGCGGTGGTCTCCAACATGCGCACGTGCTCTATGTGGTGCACAACTACGCCGAGGCGGCGCGATGCGATTTCCGGCAGCTCGTCCTCGCCAAAGAATCCTTCCAGCAACAGAATGCGGCGCGCATAGTGATGCTCACGCAACAAAACGGCGGCGTCGAGCTCGAGCAATGCAAGTCCGTCGGCGTCGCTAAGCGCGGGCAGAACACGTAAGAGACCGTGCCCATAAGCATTGGCCTTGACTACCGCGAGCAGTTGCGCGCCGGCCGATTTTTCGCGCGCGACGCGCAAATTCTTGCGCAACGCCGCGAGATTGATTTGGGCCAGGATGGGCCGGCTCATGACAGGAGGCGCTAAGGCAGAGAACGAACCAAGTCCTGCCGGT
>DATNNK010000470.1:0-5713 GCA_035601875.1 Casimicrobiaceae bacterium
CTCGCGATGATGGCGGATGTTTGCGCCACGAGTCCGGCCTGCGCCATCGCCGACATCGTCGGCCGTTACTACGCCATGGATCGCGACCATCGCTGGGAGCGAGTCCGGCTTGCCTATGAGCTCATCGTCGACGGCGTCGCCGATTATTCCGCTGCTGATGCGCAAGCCGCGCTTGCCGCGGCCTATGCCCGGGGCGAAAACGACGAGTTCGCCAAGCCGACGCTTATCGGCGCGCCGGCTCCGATGCGGGACGGCGACGTCGTGGTGTTCATGAATTTTCGCGCCGATCGCGCGCGCGATGACCAGCGCACTGACCGATCCGGCGTTCTCCGGCTTTTCACGCACGCGGGTGCCAAAGCTCGGCGCCTTCGTGTGCCTGACGAGCTATGGCGATGCGTTCGCGCACCTGCCGGCGGCCTTCACCCCGCAGTCGATCACTCACGGCTTCGGCGAAATGGTCGCGGAGCGGGGCCTCAAGCAACTGCGCATCGCCGAGACCGAAAAATATGCCCACGTCACCTATTTTTTTAACGGCGGCGTCGAGGCGGTCTATCCCGGCGAAGATCGCATCCTGGTGCCCTCGCCCAAGGTCGCGACGTACGACCTGAAGCCTGAGATGAGCGCAGTCGAGGTGACCGACAAGCTGGTCGCGGCGATCGCGAGCGACAAGTATCACGCCATTGTCTGCAACTATGCCAATGGCGACATGGTCGGCCATACCGGCAATGTCGACGCGGCGAGGCAAGCAATCGAGGTGCTCGACGAATGCATCGGCCGCGTCGTTTCCGCGCAGCGGGCGCGCGGCGGTGAAGCGCTGATTACCGCCGATCATGGCAACGTGGAGATGATGCACGATCCGGCAACCGGCCAGGCTCATACCGCGCACACGCTGAATCTGGTGCCGTGCCTCTACGTCGGGCGTCCGGCGCAGATGGATAGCGGCGGCGCGCTGCAGGACATCGCGCCGACCCTGCTGGCAATGATGGGTTTGCCGCAACCCGAGGAAATGACCGGCCGATCGTTGATCCAATTCACGCCATAAACGCCGCCACGGCCGGTCCTTCCCGGAGAGGGAACTTGTGCCCCTTTCCCGCAGTCCACCGAGATGACGGTAACTCAAGCGGCGAGCGCTTGAGTTAAAGCACCCCTGCTCGCGCCGCCGACGCCGGCGCCCGGGCGCCGGCCGGCAGCTCTGGTCAGACCCTGGTCGGCATGCTCAGAATGACGCTTTGGGGAGCCTAGCGACGCGTGGCGGCTTTGTAGTTCGCAACAATTCATCACAATTCAACCCGCGGCCTGCCGTTTTCGGGGAATGAAGTCGAGACAGTCGGCGTATACTTCGAAAGCCGAGGGCCGAGTCGCGCAATCCGGCGCAAGGGTCCCGTTAACAGGCATGTGTCTTGCAACTTGCCAAGTTAGGTCAGCGCAAACGAACTAGCGAATGAGGGTAAAGATGAACGATGGTTGGAAGAAAACGGGATGGATCGGCCTGGGTGCCGTCCTCGGGGTGTTGCTGAGCCTCAACTTCTCGGCCTTGGCCGAGCGTGACGCCCGTTTGCCGGTCCCCTACGAAGACCTGCAACTGTTCTCGGCGGTGTTCGGCCGGATCAAGAGTGACTATGTCGAGCCGGTATCGGATGACAAGCTCATCCGCGAAGCCATCAACGGCATGGTCCACGGCCTGGACCCGCATTCCGACTTTCTCGATGCCGATGCGTTCAAGGAACTGCAGATCTCGACCCAGGGCAAGTTCGGTGGCCTCGGCATCGAAGTCGGCGTCGAAGACGGGATCATCAAAGTCATTTCTCCGATCGAGGATACCCCGGCATTCCGTGCGGGCGTCAAGGCCGGCGACCTCATCATCAAGATCGACGAAACCGTCACCCGCGGCCTCCCCCTGACCAAGGCGGTCGAGAAAATGCGCGGCAAGCCCGGCACGCAGATCACGCTGGTCATCGCGCGCAAGGACGTCGATGCGCCGCTGACGTTTACGCTGACCCGCGAAATCATTAACTTCCGCAGCGTGCGGGCCAAGCTGGTCGAGCCTGGCTACGGCTATTTGCGCGTGGTTCAGTTCCAGGAACACACCGGCGAAGACGTAGCGAAGGCGATCCGCGATCTCTACAAGCAGGGCGACCTTACCGGTTTGGTGCTTGATCTGCGCAGCGACCCGGGAGGCTTGCTCAATGTTTCCGTCGGCGTCGCCGCCGCCTTCCTGCCGCAGGATGTGCTGGTGGTCTACACCGACGGCCGCACAGCCGACGCGAAGATGCGTCTCTCGGCGACCAAAGGCGACTACATGCGCGGGCGCGGCGACGATTATCTGAAGGACCTTCCCCCCGCGATCAAGCGGGTGCCGATGGTCGTGCTGGTCGATGGCGGCACCGCTTCGGCGTCGGAAATCGTCGCTGGCGCGCTGCAGGACCACAAGCGCGCCATCGTCATGGGCGGACAGACATTCGGCAAGGGTTCGGTGCAGACCATCCTGCCGCTCGGCCCCAACACCGGCCTCAAGCTCACGACCGCGCGCTATTACACGCCGAACGGCCGCTCGATTCAGGCCAAGGGCATCGAGCCCGATGTCGCGGTCGACGACGGTCGCGATACGCCGAACCGGCTGCGCGAGGCGAACCTCGAGCATCACCTCGAAATCCCCGTTGGCGGAGCGAAAGGCGATGCGGCGCTTGATGCCAAGGTGGTCGTCCCCTTGCCGACGCCGGCCATCAAGGGCGATGAAAAATCCAAGGCGGTCCCCAAGTCGAACATCGAAACGCCGGCGCCGACCCCGCCACGGATCGAGTTCGGCTCGGCCGACGACTTTCAGTTGCAACAGGCTTTGCATCAGCTCAAAGGGCAGCCGGTGATCGCCTCGACCAAGGCCGTCGCGGCTCAGGTCAAGCCCTAGTCAATAGTAGACGCTCGAATGGCACGAAACGCCCGGCTGGTCCGGGCGTTTTTGCCTTGGGGCGCCCGGCTTGGCCGGGCATTTTTTCCTGGAGGCCAAGCCTCGCCCCGGCGTTCTTGTCTTAGAGCAAGGAACGAAAGATGGACGACGCCCAACTGCTGCGCTACAGCCGTCACATCCTGCTGCCTGAGCTTGGGGTCGATGCGCAACAACGCTTCGCGACTGCCCGCGCGCTCATCATCGGCGTCGGCGGCCTCGGCAATCCGGTCGCCCAGTTCCTGGCGGCAGCCGGTGTGGGAACGTTGACGCTGGTCGACGCCGACAGCGTCGACCTGACCAATCTGCAGCGCCAGATCCTCTTCGACACTCATGTCGTCGGCGCCGCCAAGGTCGATGCGGCCGCGCAGCGCCTCGCCGCCATCAATCCCGAGGTCCGCATCGTGCGCGTAGCGGCACGCGTCGGTGACGCTGAGCTAGCGCCGCTGGCCGCGGACGCCGACATCGTCGTCGACTGCTCCGACAACTTTGCCACCCGCCACGCCGTCAACCGCGCCTGCGTCGCCGCTCGCAAGCCGCTGGTGTCCGGTGCGGCGATTCGCTTCGATGGCCAGGTCGCGGTATTCGACGCCCGTGACCGGACCCAACCCTGTTACAACTGCCTGTTCGGCGAGGGCGACGACTTCGAGGAGACTCGCTGCGCGACCATGGGCGTGTTTGCGCCGCTGGTCGGCATCATTGGCGCGTCCCAAGCGGCGGAGGTGCTGAAGTTGCTGGCGAGCGCGGGCGATTCGCTTGCCGGGCGGCTCTTGATGCTCGACGCGCTGGCGATGGAATGGCGCGAGGTCCGCGTGCTTAAGGATCCCGATTGCGCAGTCTGCGCGCCGGGCGCCAACCGATGAGCGCCCACTGGTCGCTGCACCATCGCTTGCGCTCGCTGGCCGCCGTGGGGGTCGGGCTGACTGTCTTTTTCTTTTTCGCGCTCGACACCAGCGCGGCGCTGGCCGCCACGCCTCCAATGCGCGCGTCCGACTGGAAATCGATCAAGCAGGTGATCGCCGCCCAGCGGGCCGCACTCATCGCTGGTGAAGGCGCAAAGGCATTCGGCTACGCGACGCCTGCGATTCGCGCGCAGTTTGGCGAGGCAGATATCTTCATGGCCATGGTCCAGGTGGGATACCCGGCGCTGCTCACCGCACGCTACACCGAATTTCTGGAAGGCGCGGTCATCGACGGACTCATCATCCAGCCGCTGCGCCTGGTCGATGCGGACAACAGCGTGCGCGTCGCGCTGTACACCATGGAAAAACAGAAAACCGGAGCCTGGCGAATCAGCGGCTGCCGGATCGGTCCGTCGACAATTCAAGCCGCTGAGTGGATCAACGAGGGGCGACCTCAGCGGCGTTCATCGATGTCGCCACTGCGGGCGATACGCAGCACCGCGTCTTCGAAACGCCTCGCGTAGCTATTCATGTCGAACAGTGCGGATGTCCGCCCCTGACTTCGCAATCGCGCGGTCAAATCCTCGAGACGCGCGCGATTGCGCACCAGCGCCAGCGCGATTGATTCGTAATCCTCATGCGAGCTCGCGATCATTTCCGCGAGACCGGCCGCTCGCAGCTGCGATGCCGAGGCGCGCGCGGCCATGCTGCGTCCGGCGATGGTCAGCACCGGCAGACCCGCAAACAGCGCGTCGTTGACGGTCGTATGCGAACCGAACGGATACGTATCGAGATACAGGTCGGCCAGCCGGTAGCGGGCAAGGTACTGGGGCATCGGTTCATGCGGCGCAAAGATCAGCCGCTCACTCGCGATTCCCCGTCGGCTAGCCTCGTCGCGCAAATTGGACTGGGCCTCCGGACGCATCGGTCGCAGCCAAAGGACACTGCGGTCGACGCTTGCAAGGACTCGGGCCCAGAGGCTGAACATCTCGGGCAAGATCTTGTAGGGAGCGGCCTGCGATACGAACACCAATGCATCTGTAGGAAGCCCATAGCTCTCACGCGACGGCAGGGAACCCAGGACACGCTCCGGATCGCTGGGGATGTAGCACTGAGCAAGCGGCGATAAGCGCTCCTCGAAATTTGCCTGCTCGCTTTGAGGCGTGGTGTAGGCATCGGTGATCACGTAATCGTAATACGCGGCGCCAAGCGTGCCGGCGTATCCCAGAAAATTGATTTGCACCGGGGCGGGCCGTGCCGCAAACACGTCTGGCCGCGCGTGCGCGGTATGGCCCGCAAGATCAAACAGGATCGCGATCGCATCATTGCGAATGGCGGTGGCAATCTGATCGGCGCTCATTCCCTCCACCTCGCGAAATACGCGCATCACCTTGGTTACCCTGGCGCGCATCGGAGCGGCGTCCGCGGCCTTGAGCGCGTACGCGTAGACGTCGAAGCGATCGCTGTCGAGTCGCTCCAGAAGGCCGATCAGCAGTCGTGTTTCCGGGTGTTCCTGAAACGCCGCCGACACAAAGCCTATTCGAAGGCGCTTGGCCGGCGAAGCAAGCTCCGCCAGCTTTGCGGACTGCGCGTCGGGAGCTGGCGGCCACGCAAAACTTCTGGCCGCCGTGCGCTGCAGCGACGGATCGTCGCAGATCGCGAGGAAGGTAAAAGGAGGAACGGTCTGCCGCGGGCGCCTCTCGAGTGTCCTGACTCCCTCGACGATTTGCGCTCGCAAGAGGTCGAAGTCACCCCAGTCCGCGAACTGAAGATTGAGGTCCAGCAATTGCGCCGCCACCTGAAGCCGATCGGGATCGAGCTCGTGCGCGCGTCGCAAGAGCGGCCGCGCCTCATCGTAGCGCACCAGCTC
>DATNNK010000471.1:0-5527 GCA_035601875.1 Casimicrobiaceae bacterium
ACAAGCGCTTCATCAGCGCGCGGTCGCGGACGTCGCCGGTGATGCACGGAATCGGCTGGCCGGCGACGCGGCAGAGCCGCGGCACCACCGAAGGCGAGCTGGTGGCGAAATTGTCGACGATCAGCGGGTTGTAGCCCGCGGCGGCAAGCTCGACGACGATGTGTGAGCCGATGTATCCTGCGCCGCCGGTGACCAGAATGGTATCTGCCATGGCCTCATGTTACGCGAGCGTCCACGCGCGCCTGAAAAAAAACCGGGCGCTTTAAGCCCGGTCGATTGCCTGGAGCACGTCTTCTTAGGCTGCGGCCTTGGCGCTTTTCGAGCCTTTTGCGGACTTGGTTTCTTTGGCGGCTTTGGCCGTTTTGGGCGTCTTGGCGGCCTTCGGTGTCTTGGCGGTCTTGGCGGGTTTCTCGGCCTTCTTGGCCTTCGCGTCTTTGGCCGCTGCTGCCTTGCTTTCGGCAGTCTGGTCCTCCGTCGCGGTGCCCGGCTCCGGCCGGTCCATCAGCTCGACCAGCGCCATCGGCGCATTGTCGCCGATACGAAATCCAAACTTCAGGATGCGCAAGTAACCGCCGGGACGCACGCCATAACGCGGACCGAGCTCGTCGAAGAGCTTGGTTACGACATCGCGGTCGCGTAAGCGATCGAAGGCGAGGCGGCGGTTGGCGAGCGTCGGCGTCTTGCCGAGTGTGATCAGCGGCTCAGCGACACGGCGCAATTCCTTCGCTTTCGGCAGCGTCGTCTTGATGACTTCGTGCGTTAAGAGCGAGTTGGTCATGTTCCGCAGCATCGCCAGACGATGGCTGCTGGTACGATTGAGCTTACGCAATCCGTGGCGGTGACGCATGATATTTCCTTACGGCCGGTCCAGATTCGCCGGGGGCCAGTTCTCCAGCTTCATCCCCAGCGACAGTCCGCGCGTGGCCAGCACTTCCTTGATCTCGTTGAGCGACTTGCGGCCGAGATTGGGCGTCTTGAGCAACTCCGTCTCGGTGCGCTGGATAAGGTCGCCGATGTAATAGATGTTCTCCGCCTTGAGACAATTGGCCGAGCGCACCGTGAGCTCGAGGTCGTCGACAGGGCGCAACAGGATCGGATCGACCTGCGGCATCGAGCGCTGCTCGATCGGCGCCTCGGTGCCCTTCAAATCGGCGAAGACGCCAAGCTGCTCGACCAGAATGCTCGCCGCGTAGCGGATCGCCTGCTCGGGCTCGATCACCCCGTTGGTTTCGATATCCATCACCAGCTTGTCCAGGTCGGTTCTCTGCTCGACACGAGCGCTCTCGACCGAATAGCTGACGCGGCGCACCGGCGAAAACGACGCATCGAGCAGGATGTTGCCGATGCTGCGGCCGCCGTCCGGCTTGATGCGCACCGTCGCCGGCTGATAGCCGCGTCCCTTCTCGACCTTGATTTCCATCTCGATCTTGCCGCCGGCGGTAAGGTGGGCGATCAAGTGCTCCGGATTGATGATCTCGACGTCGTGATTCGGCTCGATGTCGGCGGCCGTCACCGGGCCCTCGCCGGTCTTGGCCAGCTTCAAGGTGACGTGGTCTCGGTTGTGCAGCTTGAGCACCACACCCTTGAGATTGAGAAGCACATCGACGACGTCTTCCTGCACGCCATCTAGCGCGGAATACTCGTGCAGCACGCCGGTGATCTTTACTTCCGTCGGCGCGTAGCCGGGCATCGAAGAAAGAAGAACACGGCGAAGCGCGTTGCCGAGCGTGTGGCCGTAGCCCCGCTCGAACGGCTCCATCACCACCTTGGCGTGGAACGGCGACGTGCTTTGCACATCGATGATGCGCGGTTTCAAGAAAGCGTTGCTCTGCATGCGGAGTCCTTAAATCGAAACCCGGTCAAAACTTCTGGCGAAGCCCTGGGAGAAAGCGCGCCAGTTACTTAGAGTAGAGCTCAACGACGAGGCTTTCGTTGATGTCCTGACCGAATTCGGAACGGTCCGGCGCACCCTTGAACATGCCCGTCATCTTGGTCACGTCGACCTGGACCCACGACGGAAACCCGATCTTCTCGGCGAGCTGCAGCGCGTCGACGATGCGCAGCTGAGTCTTCGCGCCGTCCTTGACTGCGATCACGTCGCCAGCCTTCACCAACGCCGACGGAATGTTGACGACCTTGCCGTTGATCGTCACTGCACGATGCGACACGAGCTGGCGCGCTTCGGCGCGGGTCGAGCCAAATCCCATGCGGTAGACCACGTTATCCAGCCGCGATTCCAATAGCTGCAAAAGGTTCGAGCCGGTCGACCCCTTGTGCTGCGCGGCCATCGTGAAATAGCGACGGAACTGCCGCTCGAGGATGCCGTAGGTCCGACGCAGCTTCTGCTTCTCGCGCAGCTGATTGCCGTAGTCCGACTGACGCATGCCGGATTTCACGCCGTGTTGACCTGGCTTGGAGTCGAGCTTGCACTTGGAGTCGAGCGATCGACGCGCGCTTTTCAGGAAGAGATCGGTCCCTTCCCGTCGCGCCAGCTTGCATTTTGGTCCGGTGTATCGAGCCATCTTAATCTCCCGGTCGAAAGTGAAACCCTACTTTCGACCGACTTGGTTACCTGAGAATCGCAGGCAGAGCCCGACGATTCTCAGCGGAAAATCTCGAACGAAAAACCGAGCGCTAGATCCTGCGGCGTTTCGGCGGCCGGCATCCGTTGTGCGGCACCGGTGTCACGTCCGAAATGCTGGTGATCTTGAGTCCCAGCGCGTTCAAGGCGCGTACCGCCGACTCGCGGCCCGGGCCAGGTCCCTTGATCCGGACCTCGAGGTTCTTGACGCCGCATTCCTGCGCCGCCTTGCCCGCCGATTCGGCGGCAACCTGGGCCGCAAACGGCGTCGACTTGCGCGAGCCCTTGAAGCCGGCACCGCCCGACGTCGCCCAGGAAAGGGCGTTGCCCTGGCGATCGGTGATGGTGATGATCGTGTTGTTGAACGACGCGTGGATATGCGCAATCCCTTCAGAGATGTTCTTCTTGACCTTCTTGCGCGTCCGCGTGACAGTCTTGGTCGGTGCCTGTGCCATTCGCTAGTTTCCTATGTCCTCAATCCCTGATCGGCGGCTTCACTTTACTTGGGCTACTTGGCTGCCGGTTTGGCGGCGGCCGGGCTGGTAACCGGCTTGGCGGCTCCGCGCGACGCTGTCGCCTGCCGGGCCTTCTTCGGTCCCTTGCGAGTCCGCGCGTTGGTGCGCGTGCGCTGACCGCGGACCGGCAACCCCTTGCGGTGTCGCACGCCACGGTAGCAGCCGAGGTCCATCAGCCGCTTGATGCTCATGGTCACTTCGCGGCGCAGATCGCCCTCGACCGTGTACCTGCCGACAAGCTCGCGCAGCTTGTCCATCTGCGCGTCGGAAAGGTCCTTGATCTTGGTCGCGTGGCCGACACCCGCGGCCATGCAGATCATCCGCGCGCGCGGACGCCCGATGCCGTAAATCGCGGTCAGCGCGATCTCCGCGTGCTGGTGATTCGGAATGTTGACGCCTGCAATACGGGCCATGTGCTTACCCTATCGTTCGTTTCCGTTAGCCTTGCCGCTGCTTGTGGCGGGGATCCGTGCAAATCACTCGCACGACACCGTGGCGCCGGATAATCTTGCAATTGCGGCAAATCTTCTTGACTGAAGCCAGTACTTTCATCGCTCTTCCTTTCGCTTCGGCCGTAGGTCCGACTCCGGCCCTGGCCCTAGATCCAACTTCGGTCCTACTTCGCGCGGAAAATGATCCGCGCCCGGGAAAGGTCATACGGCGTAAGGTCCACCGTCACCTTGTCGCCCGGCAAAATCTTGATGTAGTGCATCCGCATCTTCCCGGAGATGTGGCCAAGGACTACGTGCCCGTTCTCCAGCTTCACCCGGAACGTCGCGTTGGGCAGCGTCTCCAGGACTTCGCCCTGCATCTGTATCGTTTCTTCTTTCGCCATCAGCGTGTCGGCAGCCCGCCCTTGAAGTTCGCCTTCTTGAGCAGGCTCTCGTACTGCTGCGACATCACGTACGCCTGCACCTGAGTCATGAAGTCCATGGTCACGACCACGATGATCAGGAGCGAAGTCCCGCCGAAGTAAAACGGCACATTCTTCCAGGCGATGAGAAAGTTCGGGACAAAGCAGACCACGACCAGATATATCGAGCCGAGAAGCGTCAAACGCAAGGTTATCTTCTCGATGTACTTCCCGGTCTGCTCGCCGGGACGGTACCCGGGGATGAACGCGCCGCTCTTCTTGAGATTCTCGGCGGTCTCCTTCGGGTTGTACTGCAACGCCGTATAGAAGAAGCAGAAAAATATGATCGCGGCCGCGTAGAGTATCTCGTGCACCGGCTGGCCCGGGGCAAGAGTCGCCGCCAGGTCGCGCAGCCAGATCGTGTTCTCACTCGAGCCAAACCACTGCGCCAGCGTCGCGGGAAAGAGAATGATCGACGACGCAAAAATCGGCGGAATCACGCCGGCCATGTTGAGCTTGAGCGGCAGAAACGATTGCTGGCCGGCGTACACCTTGTTGCCAACCTGGCGCTTGGCGTAGTTCACCTGGATCTTGCGCAGCGCCCGCTCGACATACACCACGAAAGCCGTGACGGCGACCACCAGCGCGACGATACCCAGGACCAGAGGGATGGAATACGCGCCCGTATTGAGCTGCTCCAGTGTCTGCCCGATGGCGCGCGGCAGGCCGGCGGCGATGCCGGCAAAGATGATCAGCGAAATCCCGTTGCCCAGGCCCCGCTCGGTGATCTGCTCGCCCAGCCACATCAGGAACATCGTCCCGGTCACCAAGGTGATCGCCGACAGGAATCGGAAGGCCACACCCGGATCGACCACCAATCCGGCCTGCGCTTCCAGCGCAATCGAGATCCCGAGCCCCTGAAAGAATGCGAGTCCCAGGGTCGCGTAACGGGTGTACTGCGTGATCTTCCGGCGCCCGCTCTCGCCCTCTTTCTTGAGCGCTTCCAGTGTCGGCACGACCACCGTGCATAACTGCATGATGATCGACGCCGAAATGTACGGCATGATCCCCAGCGCAAAGATCGAAAACCGGGAGAGAGCGCCACCGGAAAATACATTGAACAGACCGAGGATGCCGCCCTGCTGCGACCTGAACAATTCGTCGAGCACCGACGCGTTGATCCCCGGCACGGGGATGTGGGTTCCGACGCGATAAACGACGAGCGCGCCGAGCAGAAACAGCAGGCGCTTTTTCAGGTCTGCGTATCGATTGCCGCTCTTTTGCGCGGGGTTAATGGTGGCCAAATTGATTCCAGTATCGGTGCTTTAAGTCTGGGTAATTCTCTTTTGCCTTTAGGCGATGCTGCCGCCGGCGGCTTCGATCGCCGCGCGGGCGCCCTTGGTCGCCAGCACGCCGGAAAGCTTCACGGCTTTGTTGATCTCGCCGGTCTTGATCACTTTCACCGTCTTGGCGCCGGGATGGACGAGTCCTGCCGCCTTGAGCGCCAGAAGATCGATGTCCGCGACCGGGACCTTGGTGAGGTCGGACAGCCGCACTTCGGCGGCATCGCCGTGCGTG
>DATNNK010000472.1:0-4204 GCA_035601875.1 Casimicrobiaceae bacterium
GGAGCTATCGCAGCTTCGTGACTTCCTTCACCAAGGGGGCATCGAACTCGATCTGCACCCGCGGTCCGCCCGCGGCGCTTTCGTCGATATCCCATCTGCCAGCGAGCCGCTGAGGCGTGTCCGCAGTAAGTTTCAGCGACGCAGGATCCGCAGTCCCGGAATATTGCACCAGCTGATTGTTGCCCACGAACCAGTAGTTGAGCCGCGGCCCCGCGTCGAAATCGATGGTCATGCCCTCGCCAATGTTACCGTCGGAGCACAACATGGTCCCGCAGGCGCTGAGTTTGGCAGCGATATCCGCGACCGAAAGAACCACCCGACGGATGGTCTTGCCGCTCACGACATCGGGGCCTCTGACGAGATAGGCATGCTTTATCGTCACAACGATCGCACCGGCCTTGCTTTTGTAGGTGATCGTGCCCTTCGCCTCGCCGGCGCTGGCGGAAACGTTCGAGAAAGCAATCGCGGCCGCGACGGCGCAGCCTAACGCGACCACGCGCCCTGACGCCGAATGTTCGGACCGCATCGATTCTCCTTTTGCGCCGAACGTTACGCTTTCGCGCTGGGCGCCGGACGCAGCACGCCGGTGCAGGTGGTGCGCGCCGGATCCGAAGCGGGCAGCTTCGCACAGACGCTCGCCATTCGTGCGCGAATACGCTTGAGCGCATCATCGTGGCGGCTGTCCTTGTTCCACGCGGCGAGCTTCTTGCCGATGCGCTCGAGCGAGCGGCGATTGCGCTCGTAAAACGTGTCGGGAGCCGGATCGAGCTCTCCGATGACTTTGAGCGCGGCTTTTTCGATACGCGCCGAATCCTCGGGTGCGAGGTCGATCATGGTGTTGATGTAGCTCGCGCCCCACTGCAAGCGGGTGGCGTCGCCTTCGGCCGCGGTGTATGCCTTTTCGGCCCACTCCACCGCAGCGCTTTTTTCGCCGCGTTTCTTGGCGTTCACGGCCAGCCCAAGCATGAAATAGTAGGGATAATGCGTGCGCGTGAGTTCCCGCTTGAGCAGCGCGTCGGACTCGTCGCCCAGCCCCGCATTCTCGAGGACCTCCGCCGCGCCGCTGATCACGGCTTGTCGCGCATACAGGTCCGAGGTTTCGCGATCGGCGCGCGCGGCCTCCTCGCGTACGGTCTTCAACAGAGCGTCGGCCAGCGTCGCCTTGGGCGCGTCGAGCTTGGCAAGCGCGACCTCGGCATCGACCACCGACAGGCGATCGGCGGTGGACAGGGGAGTGTCGGCAATAAGCCGCTCGAGCGCGGCATTCCACGCGGCGACGACTCGCGCACGCTCGGGCGATTTCGGCAGCGTCACCAGGTTCGCAACCTCGCGTGGGTAATAAACCAGCAGGTCAAAATTTTCGCGGGCGAGCTTCGGGTCCGCGAGGACCGGCATGAGCTGCGCCGTCGCGGACTTGTCATCGCGCGGCTTGGCGTTCTTCGCCTTCGCTGCCGCGACCAGCGCCTGCAGCTTGAGCCGCGCCGCGGTTTCCGGTTGGTCGGCGGGACACGCCTGCGCTACGCGTTGCAGCGTCGCTGCCAGTTTCTCTTTGTTCAGCAGTTGCTGTTCGTCGGTTTCCCAGGAGTAATAGGCAAGCATCCGCCAATCCTCGGGAGTCAGCTTCGCGCCGTCGTGCGCCAGCGTCGCGGCCAGCGTTTGCTTGACCGGCCGCGCGCCATTCATGCCCAAGGTGAGCACCCGCATGTACTGCTCGGCTTCGACCTCTCCGGGCAGCCGTGTGATCTCTGTGCCATCAGGCTTGAGCAGGATCATGGTCGGGTACCCGCTCACCTTGAAGCGCGCGCCAAGCCGCTGCGCGCTCGGGCTGTCGCCGTCGATGTACACCGGAACGAAAAAGCGTGATCGCTCGATGAAATCCTGACGATTGAAGATCGTCGCCTTGACCTGATTGCAGGGCGGGCACCACACAGCGCCCCAGTACAGGAACACCGGCCTCTTCTCTGCTTTGGCCACGCCAAACGCTGAGTCGACGTCTCCTTTGTACCAGGAGATGCCGGTCTCGATGGGTGTCGTTTTGGGTGCCGCGGCGTTTGCGGCGGGAGGCACAGCCGCGACTGCCGGCGCAAGGGTAGCAGTGGCGATCGCGCAGGCCGCAAGCGCCGAAGCACGAATCAGGTTGCCGATGTTCATATTGGTGGGGATGCCGAGAAATCGATTAGTTGGCGAGTGGCCGGATGTTAATCAAGTGCCGACGAAGACGCAGCGGAAGCTCGCCGCACGAGCAAATATTCATCGGTCCGCCGTGGACCTCCGCGGTGCTCGGTAAGCAATATTATGCTCCTCATCGATATCGGTAAGGATTGCAGGACGGCAAGCTTTACACGGAGGGTCAGCAAAATGCGTCGTATGGGACAGCGCGCCTGGGCACCTGGACCGCCAAGCGTCGATTTATCAAGCGGGTATCGATTTTGCTCAGGTTGCGGCACGTCGGCCAGCCGTTGCCGCCAAGCCGGTGCACCGACCATTTAAGCCAAAGGAGCGCCATGGGACAGCATCGACAATCGCAAGGTAATGACCGTCAGAATATCGCGAGGCAAAAAAGCGGGAAACAGCAGCACGCCGATAGTGACAATGCTTCGTCGCGTACCAGCGCAGGGCATGGTCCCCAGCAGCAGCAGCAAGACCAGGGCACCGGCCGCTCGCCGTGCGGATCCGGCGACGGCAGCGCACCCCGCGCCGGGGGCAACCGCAACGCGGACAACCCTTCGTTAAGCGCGAATCAGCAAGACCGCCGGGGCCAATCGGGATCGCAGAGAGGTGGAGACTCCGTTGAAGCGCGGCAAGACGAGCAGGACTCGCAGGACTCGCAGGACAGCAAAGGTTAACAGAACCCCCAGCCGCGCTCGTCGGTAGCGAGATCGCCTTGTCGGCGGACGGCGATCTCCTCGGCGGGCGCCGATGCGGTACGTCGGCGCGGGGTTCACTGCCACCACAGCCATTGTCCCCTCAGGCCCTGATACAGGCAGAGGAAGGCTTCGATCAGCAGCACGATGAACGTCAGCGCGGAACCGGCGACGCGTCCGCTGCGCATCTGCCATCCAAATGAAAGCGCACAGCCGTGAATCAGCCGCGCAATAAGCAGCGTCAGCCCCAGAGCGTGCAGAATGTAGATCGAGAAGCGGCTCACCTCTAGAAAGCCCATCAGCAACAGCGCCAGTGGGACATACTCGGCGAAGTTGGCATGTGCGCGAACAACGCGGGTCACCGCGACGTCGCCGTTGTCGCCGAAGATGATGCCGCGCCGCCGAATATTCACGACTCGCGCACTCAGCACCACAAACCAGAGCACCAGAAGGCTGGCGTACAAAGGGGTGACGAACATGGCTCGAGCTCCCATTTCTATCTTTCCAGGTCAGGCGTGAGGCCCACCGCAACAGGATGGCCGGGGTTGTCCGGCCGCGTCGGAACAATACTGGATTTCGCACGCAGCGGAAAATCGACCCCCGTCTAGCTTCGCGCGCCGTCCGGTAGCGTCGGTCTCGTTGGGCCTGGCACTTTTCGTTCGCGGCGACTTCTAAACCGTGGAATGGATAAGTTAAGACAAGCCGAGCTCTTCGATGCCCCGGAGCAACTGCCGCACGGGTTGATATACCAGCCGGAGTTCATCACTCGGGGAGAAGAAGAAACCTTGCTGGAAGCGATTGCGCCGCTACCGCTTCGCGAAGCGCGTTTTCAGGAGTACTTCGCTAAGAGACGCGTGGTGCACTTCCGTTCCGCGGGAAGCGGTGAAGCGTACGACGAGAATGACGACGCCACGTTTTCAAGCGAGCCATTGCCGCAGCCCTTTGTCGAGCTGCAGCAAAGAGTCGCAAAGTGGCTGGCGATCGATTCCGCGGCCTTTATTCATGCGCTGGTGAGCGAATACCGCGCCGGTGCACCGATCGGCTGGCATCGCGACAAGCCCGTCTATGGCATCGTTGTCGGTCTTTCCCTGGCAGGATGGGGGCGGATGCGCTTTCGTCCCCTCGATCCACGCGCCCCGCGCAACGCGATGGTGCTGCTCGAGCTCGAGCCGCGTTCGATTTATGTCATGCAAGGCCCGATTCGCTGGCAATGGCAGCACAGCATGCTGCCGACCAAGGCGCTGCGCTACTCGATTACTTTTCGAACCCGCGCGGAGCAAACCTAAATGCATTTCCATACGGCGAGGTTTCCCCTTCCTCCTACAGCAAATTCAGACAAA
>DATNNK010000473.1:0-4704 GCA_035601875.1 Casimicrobiaceae bacterium
GGGCACAGCGTGGGCTCGTCCACCGCGGCACGCTGCTGTGGGCGGCCTGGCTGATGGTGCCGATGCTGGTCGGGATCATGATCGGACGCCATGGCTTCGCGCGCGTGAGCGAATCACAGTTCCGCCGCGCCATGCTCGGAGTGCTCGCCGCAGTCGCCGCGATGGGCATGATACGGGCGCTGTGGATGATCTTCGCCTGATGCGCTGTGTCGCCCTTGCGGGCGCGACGCCGATCGCCAAGCATCCGTTTGAAATCCGAGTGTGCGCATTCGCGCGTTCGCCCTTCGTCGATTGCCGTGGGTGGCGATCCTTTATACTATCGGCACGTCTCACCCTCTCACCGCGATCCGCCGGCCACGGCAGGATGCGCCCATGACCCGCACCATCGCGTTCGATCAGCGTTCACGACAGCAGACGCACTTCACGACCTGTTACATGTGCGCGTGCCGCTGCGGCATCAAGGTTACCGTCGAGAGCAACAAGGTACGCTTCATTCAGGGCAACCTGAACCACCCGGTGAACAAAGGTGTGTTGTGCGCCAAGGGCTCCGCCGGGATCATGAAGCAATATTCCGCCGCCAAGCTCAAGAAGCCGCTCAAGCGCAGGCCGGGCAGCGAGCGCGGCGCGGCGGACTTCGTCGAGGTCGAATGGGACGAAGCGCTGGAGATCCTTACCGCGCGCTTGTCGAAGATTCGCTCGACCAACCCGACCCAGCTCGCGTTTTTCACCGGCCGCGACCAGATGCAGGCGCTGTCGGGCTTGTGGGCGCAGCAGTTCGGCACGCCCAACTGGGCGGCACACGGCGGGTTCTGCTCGGTGAACATGGCGGTTGCCGGCCTGTACACGATCGGCTATTCGTTCTGGGAATTCGGCGCGCCCGACTGGGAGCACGCCAAATACTTTCTGCTTTGGGGCGTGGCCGAAGATCACTCGTCGAACCCGATCAAGATCGGCCTCGAGAAACTCAAGCGGCGCGGCGCCAAGTTTGTGTCGATCAACCCGATCCGCACCGGCTATTCGGCCATCGCCGACGAATGGCTGCCGATTCGCCCGGGGACCGACGGCTTGCTGGCGCTCGCCATCGTGCACGTCTTGCTCAAGCGCGGCTTGATCGACTGGGAATTCCTGATTCGCTACACCAACGCGCCTTGGCTGGTCGTGCAGACGCCGGGCATCCCCGGCGACGGCTTGTTTGCGCGCGATGCAGAGGACCATCCGCTGGTGTGGGACCAGCAGGCACAGCGGCTGGTCAACGGCCTGGAACCGGAGATCGCGCCGGCGCTGTTCGCGACGGTCAAGCTCGATGACGGCCGCGTTGCCAAGAGCGTTTTTTCGCTCGCCACCGAGCGCTATCTCGACGAGCGCTATTCGCCGGAACGGGTGGCTGTGGAGTGCGGCATTCCGGCGCCGACCATTACCCGCATCGCGTACGAGATGGCGCATGTCGCGTTCAACGAGGCGGTCGAACTGCCGATTACCTGGACCGACATGTACGGACGGATTCACGGCAAAGTCGTCGGCCGCCCGGTGGCGATGTACGCCATGCGCGGGATTTCCGCGCACTCCAACGGCTTTCACACCTGCCGCGCGCTGCACTTGATCCAGATGCTGCTCGGCGCGCTCGACGGCCCCGGCAACTTCCGCGCGCGGGCGCCGTATCCGCGGCGCATTCCCATGCGCACGCTGCCTGAAAACGACCCGGCGATCATTTTCGCTCCCGACACGCCGCTTAAACGCATGCCCAACGGCAACCCGACTCGGCCCGAAGATCTGGTGATCGACAAGGACGGCAGGCCGCTGCGCATCGACAAGGCCTATTCCTGGGAGACGCCCTTGTCGGCGCACGGCCTGATGCACATGGTCATCACCAATGCGGCGAATCGGGATCCGTACCCGATCGACACCTTGCTGCTGTTCATGGCCAACATGGCCTGGAACTCGACCATGAACACCGGCGAAGTGCGCGAGATGCTGGTGCGCAAGGACGAGCGCGGCGATTACGCGATCCCGTTCCTGGTGGTGGTGGACGCGTTTCATTCCGAGACGGTCAATTTCGCCGACCTCGTGCTGCCCGACACCACCTACCTCGAGCGCTACGACGCGATCTCGCTCCTCGACCGTCCGATTTCCGAGCCGGATGCGGCGGCCGATGCCATCCGTCATCCGGTCATCGCGCTCGACCGCGACGTCCGGCCGTGGCAGGACGTGCTGGTCGAGCTCGCGTCGCGGCTCAAGTTTCCGGCGTTTACCGGCGCTGACGGCTCGCGCAAATTCCGCGACTACAAGGATTTCATCGTCAACTACGAAAAGTTTCCCGGCATCGGTTTTCTCGCCGGCTGGCGCGGTGCCGACGGCGAATCGCATCTGCGCGGCGCGCCGAATCCGAAGCAATGGGAAAAATATATCGAGAACCAGTCGTTCTTCTCCTATCCCTGGCCGGAGAACATGCGCTACTACCGGTTCGCGAACAAGGATTACCTCGAGTTCGCGGAAAAGCACGCGCTGTTCGGCACACCGCCCGTGGCGGTGATCATGCAGATGTATTCCGAGCCGCTGCAGAAATTCCGTCTCGCCGGGCAGGGCCTGTACGACGGGCCGCAGCCGTCATCGCCGACCGACCAGGAGCGGCTCGCCAGATATTTCGACCCGCTGCCGTTCTGGTACCAGCCGCTGGAGAGCGCGCGAGTGTCGCATGACCAGTACCCGTTGCACGCAATCACCCAGCGGCCGATGATGATGTACCACTCGTGGGATTCGCAAAATGCGTGGCTGCGACAGATCATCTCCGAGAATTACCTTTACATGAACCGCGGCACCGCCGCGCGGCTCGGACTTGGCGATTTCGATTGGGTGTGGGTCGAGTCGCACCATGGCCGCCTGCGCTGTCAGCTGAAGACCATGGAAGGCGTCGAGGCGCACACCGTCTGGACCTGGAACGCCGTTGGCAGGCAGGCTGGAACGGCGGGTCTGGACGAAGATGCTTCGGAAGCGACCGCGGGATTCCTGCTCAATCATCTGATCTCGGAGTTGCTGCCCAAAGGGCGCGCCGACGATCGCCGGCTTACCAACTCGGACCCGGTCACGGGTCAGGCCGCGTGGTTCGACCTGCGCGTCAAGGTCAGCAAGTGTGCTGTTGGCGAGACCGGCATCTGGCCGACATTCGCCATGCCGAAGCGATTGCCCGGCGACAACGGCCGGCGGCCGTCCACCTGGCGCTATCACACCGAGCCCGCATCGTGAGACTCGGCCTTGTCATCGACCTCGACACCTGCGTGGGCTGTCACGCCTGCGCAACCGCGTGCAAGGAATGGAACGCGTCGTCGCCGGTGAGCGGCCCGCTGTCCGACTACGAGCCCTTCGGCGCCGAGCCGTCCGGCGTCTGGTTCAACCGCGTGCGCCACTACGAGCTTGGCGAATATCCGGCCAGCAAGACCATCAATTTTCCGATCTCCTGCATGCATTGCGAAGACGCGGACTGCGTGACGGTCTGCCCCACCGGTGCGTCGTACAAGCGCGACGACGGCATCGTGCTCGTCGATCAGGACAAGTGCATGGGATGCAACCTTTGCGCATGGGCATGCCCTTACGGTGCGCGCGAGCTCGACACCGCGTCGGGTACGATGAAGAAGTGCACGCTTTGCGTCGACCGCATCAATGACGAGCTGTTGCCACCCGAGGAGCGTCAGCCGGCGTGCGTGCTCGCCTGTCCCACCCATGCCCGGTTCTTCGGTGACTTCGACGATCCGGCTTCGGAGGTCTCGCGGCTGACTGCCGAGCGCGGAGGCTTCGGCCTGATGCCCGAGTTGGGATATGCACCGGTCAATCAGTATTTGCCGCCGCGCGAACCCAAGACGGTGATCGGAGCGAACGACGTGAAGGCGCTCCTCGAACGCGGGCTGGCGAGCCTGGCGAGCCCCGTGATCCGGCGCTAAGGCGCGGCGGGCTCGACATCGCCATGAAGCCATCGCTCAGCATCATTTTCTTTACCGTCAGCTCGGGCGCCGGCCTGGGGTTGCTCGCGCTGCTAGCGCTCGGCGATTTGCTGGACCACGCGCTGCCGTCGGATGCGCTGATGCAAGGCATTGCCGTGGCGTTGGCGCTCGTCGCGGCCGGCCTCGCCTCCTCCGTGCTGCACCTTGCCAAGCCCGCGAATGCCTGGCGCGCGTTCTCGCGATTTCGCACTTCCTGGCTGTCGCGCGAGGCGGTGTTCGCTGCGTGTCTTTTTCCGGTGGCGCTGGCGTACGGCGCACTGGCCTGGACTGCCGAGGATGGTGTGTTGCGCGCACTGGCTGCACTTGGCGTTGCGCTGCTCGCGTGGGCGGTGCTGGTGTCGACCGCGATGATCTACGCAAGCCTCAAACCTATCCGGCAGTGGTACAGCGCGTGGACGCCGGTCAATTACTTGCTGCTGGGCCACTGGTCCGGCGCGGTTTTGCTGCTTGGATTGGCGCGGGTCCACTCGGCGCACGAGCGATCCTTTGGTTGGCTCGCCGGCGGCCTCGGCGTCGCGGCGCTGATCGCGAAAATAGGACAGTGGCGCGCGATCACGGCCGGCGCGCGCGACGCGCCAACGCTCGAGCGCGCGATCGGCGTGCCAGAATACCCCAATGAGTACGCAAATAAGCACGCAAACAAGTACGCAAACAAGTACGCAAATCAGGGCGCGCCGCCGCCGGGGATGACAGTGGCCCGGGCGCGATTGTT
>DATNNK010000474.1:0-5428 GCA_035601875.1 Casimicrobiaceae bacterium
TGCCGGTGCTCGGCAGCCGCGAGGCGCTGTTCTCGTTTGCGCAGACGGTCATCGATTCCAGCCGCGCCGGCGCGACGGTCGTCGTTCCCAATCCGTTCTATCAGATCTACGAAGGCGCCGCCCTGCTGGCCGGCGGGACGCCGCATTACGTCAATAGCCTCGTTGCGGACGATTTCGCGCCGCGATGGGCGGAGGTGCCGGACGCAGTCTGGGCCCGGACGCAATTACTGTATGTCTGCTCGCCTGACAATCCCACGGGCAGGGTGATGCGTCAGGACGAGTGGCGTTACCTGTTCGAGCTGGCCGATCGGCACGATTTCGTGATCGCCGCCGACGAGTGCTATTCCGAGGTCTATTTCGACGAGGCGGCGCCCCCGCTCGGCGCGCTTGCGGCGGCGCAGGCGCTGGGACGCAACGGCTACCCGCGCCTCGTTTCCTTCGGCAGTCTTTCCAAGCGATCCAACGCTCCCGGCTTGCGTTCGGGATACGTTGCCGGCGACGCTGCGCTGGTCACAGCATTTCTGCTTTACCGGACCTATCATGGTTCCGCGATGTCGCCCGCGGTCGCGGCGGCAAGCATCGCCGCATGGAACGACGAAGAACATGTCCGTGCCAATCGCGCGCTGTACGCGGAAAAATTCGCCAAGCTGGCGCCGGCCGTCTGCGCGATTCTGCCCGCGCACGCGCCCGACGCGGCGTTTTATTTGTGGGCGCGCGTCCCTGGCGACGACGCCGAGTTCGCGCGGCGACTCTATGCCGAAGAAGCGGTCAGCGTCCTGCCGGGCAGCTACATTGGACGCGAAACCGGCGGCTGCAATCCTGGCCACGGTTATGTGCGCATCGCGCTGGTGGCGGCGTTCGACGAATGCGCGGAAGCCGTCGAGCGCCTGGTGAGCTTCTCCCGGCGCGCTGGCTGAGGGAACTGCACCCGCCGGGGTGGCGCGCCCTGCGCCCGCAGGACACGTTTCATCCGCACCGGCGGCGCTTAGTCGCGTTTCCTCAGACTCCGGATCTCTGGCAGTACAATCCGCGCCATGTCGACTACCCAGAATGTGGCTTGGCGCATGAGCGTGCCCGCGGGCTTGCGTGGCGTTTCGTGGCGCACTTTCGCGTTGATCCTGGCGATCAACACCGGCTATGCGGCGATCCAGTACATCGAGGACACACGGCCTTTCTGGCATCCATTCATCTCCGCGCAATGCTTCGGGCTGTCGATCGCCTTCTTCGTCAATGCCATATCGCCCTGGGAAAAGACGCATCCGGTGTGGCGGCTCGTGTTCGCCGTCGCGATCGGCTCTACGGTAGGAATGGCGCTGATGATTTTGATCAAGGGATATGGACTGACCGTCAAGGGCTATGGACTGTCCGAGATTGCCGCGCATCCCCACA
Organism: Casimicrobiaceae bacterium; assembly: GCA_035601875.1. GTDB lineage: Bacteria > Pseudomonadota > Gammaproteobacteria > Burkholderiales > Casimicrobiaceae > PALSA-1003. Next base: position 1,390 of record DATNNK010000474.1, read on the forward strand.
CCTTCGTGTGGACTCTCATCAGCGCTTTTTGCAACGGCCTGTTTGTCAGTCTGCTGTTCCTGTTCAAGCACCGCGAGGCACACGCGCGGACCCAGATACTGAGAGCCGAAGCCGATCGCAATCTGCTCTCCAAGCAGGCAGCCGAGGCCGAGCTGAAGCTGATGCAGGCGCAAGTCGAGCCCCATTTCCTGTTCAACACGCTGGCGTCGGTGCAATTCCTCACCGAAACGGATCCTCCGATGGCCGGACTCATGCTCGGTCATTTGCTTTCCTACCTCCGCGCCGCGGTGCCACAGCTGCGCTCCGGCAGCACGACCTTGGGGCAGGAAGCCGAGCTTGCCCGGGCGTATTTGTCGATCATGCAGATGCGCATGGAAAGGCGCTTGAGGTTCAGTATCGATATTCCTCCATCGTTGGACTCGCACCCGTTCCCGCCGATGCTGCTGATGTCAGTGGTGGAGAATGCGATCAAGCACGGCATCGAGCCACAGGCCGAGGGCGGCGAAGTGCGTCTCGAAGCGAAGCAGAGAGACGGATCGCTGATCGTCTCGGTCACCGACAGCGGGCGCGGATTCGCCGATCAACCAGGCCAGGGCGTGGGACTGACCAACTTGCGCGAACGCCTTAAGGCGCTTTACGGTCAGCGTTCGCAATTAAGGCTGGACGCGATCCTGCCTCATGGCGCGAAGGCGACCATCGAGATCCCGGATGTCGCCTAGTTCCGGAGCAATGCCGACCGGTCGCGTCACGGCGCTGATTGCCGAGGACGAGCCGCTACTGCGCAAGCAGCTCAAGGCGCGACTCGCGCAGGCGTGGCCCGAGCTCGTGGTCGTCGCGGAAGCCGAAAACGGCGCGGAAGCCGTGGTGCTGGCATCCGAGTTCAAGCCCGACGTCGCTTTTCTCGATATCCGCATGCCGGTCAAAGACGGCATCGCCGTGGCCGAAGCAATCGGCGACGAATGTCATATCGTATTCGTCACCGCCTACGACGAATACGCGGTAACCGCATTCGAGCAGGGAGCCGTCGACTACCTTCTGAAGCCAGTGACCGCGGAGCGCATCGCCAAGGTCGTCGTTCGCCTGCAAGCCCGCGTCGCGTCGCCCCCGGTCGATCTGGCAGGTGTGCTGCGGCAGCTCGCCGCGCGCGACACCGGCGGACCGTTACGCTGGATCAAGGCGTCGCTTGGCAACTCGATGCGGCTGATTTCGGTCGACGAGGTGTGTTACTTTCACGCCGAGGACAAGTACACCAAGGTGGTCACCACCTCCGGTGAAGCGCTCATCCGCAAGACCATCCGCGAGTTATTCGACCTGCTCGACCCGGAAGTCTTCTGGCAGGTGCACCGCGGCACCATCGTCAATCTGCGGGCGATCGCCCGCGTCGAGCGCGACTACCGCGATCAACCGCTGGTGTTCCTCAAGGATCGACCCGAGCCTCTGACCGTCAGCCGCACATTCGCCCATCTGTTCAAGACCATGTAGCGCTCGATGTAACGACCGCCGTTGCGTTATTGCCGGTCGTCCCGGCGCAAGCCGCCGTGCACAGGTAAAATGGCGGTTCCGCAATGCCCCTGCGCTAGTCCATGGAACCGCTGCAACAAACGATCGACGCCGCCTGGGAGCGGCGGGCCGAGCTCGAGCCCGCGACTGCGCCTGCGCCCATTCGCGACGCCGTCGACTTTGTGATCGGCGAGCTCGACGCCGGGCGTTTGCGCGTTGCGGAGAAGCGTGGCTCGGAGTGGGTGACGCATCAGTGGCTGAAAAAGGCGGTGCTGCTCTCATTTCGCCTGTCGCACACGGTGCCGATCGGCCTCGCAGGGCCTTCAGTGCCATTTCGTTTTTTCGACAAGATCCCGACCAAATTCGCTAAATATGACGACGCCGCATTCGCTCAGGCAGGTGTGCGTGTCGTGCCGCCCGCGGTCGCGCGGCGCGGCGCCTATATCGCCCCGAACGTCGTGCTGATGCCGAGCTACGTGAACATCGGCGCCTATGTCGACTCGGGCACCATGGTCGACACCTGGGCGACCGTCGGCTCGTGCGTGCAAATCGGCCGCAACGTGCACCTGTCCGGGGGTGTCGGCATCGGCGGGGTCTTGGAACCGCTGCAGGCCAACCCCACTATCATCGAAGACAATTGCTTCATTGGAGCGCGTTCCGAGGTCGTCGAGGGCGTTATCGTCGAGGAAAACTCGGTGCTCGGAATGGGTGTGTTCATCGGCCAGAGCACCAAGATCTATAACCGCGACAGCGACCAGGTTAGCTATGGAAGGGTGCCTTCCGGGTCGGTGGTCGTCGCCGGCAGCCTGCCTTCGGCTCACGGACGTTGCCAGCTTTATTGCGCGGTGATCGTCAAGCAGGTGGACGCCAAGACCCGCGCCAAGACCAGCATCAACGAGTTGTTGCGCGCCTGATCATGAGAGGTACGGACACCATGTCGGTTGCGATCAAGAACGAAGACGAGATTGCGAAAATGCGCGTCGCAGGACGTCTCGCTTCGGAGCTGCTCGATTTTCTCACCCCGCACGTTCGCGCAGGCGTCACCACCGGCGAGCTCGACCGGATCGCGCACGACTACCAGGTCAACGTGCAAAAGGTGGTGCCGGCGACCTTGAATTACGCTCCGCCGGGTCACCGGCCGTATCCGGCGTCGATTTGCGCCTCGGTCAACCACGTGGTCTGTCATGGCATCCCCGGCGAGAAGAAGCTCAAACCCGGCGACATCGTGAACATCGATGTGACCGTGATCAAGGACGGCTTTCACGGCGACAGCAGCCGTATGTTCTACGTCGGAGCGCCGGCGATCCAGGCCAAGCGTCTGTGCGAAGTGACCTTCGACGCGATGTGGCGCGGCATTCGCGCGGTCAAGCCCGGTGCGACCCTGGGCGACGTCGGCGCGACGATACAGCGCCACGCCGAGAGCCACGGCTTTTCGGTGGTGCGTGAATTCTGCGGTCACGGCATCGGCCGCCAGTTCCACGAGGAGCCCCAAGTTCTGCATTACGGCCGGCCGGGGACGGGTCTGAAGCTGCAGCCCGGAATGATTTTCACGATCGAGCCGATGATCAATGCCGGCCGGCCCGGCATTCGCTGTCTGGCCGATGGCTGGACCATCGTGACCGCCGACCACAGCCTCTCGGCGCAGTGGGAACATACCGTGCTGGTCACCGACGACGGCTACGAGGTGTTGACGGTCTCCGATGGCACCCCACCGGCGCCAGCCGTGGCGCAGGCCTGACAGTCCGCGTGATCGCGACGCTTGCCGCTGCGCCAACGGCTGCCGCGAATTCGGGAGTCCGCGACTGGAAGCGTGAGCTCGTCGCCGGACGCGCCGCGTTGGAAAGCGGATTCGCGGCCGACCCGAAGCCCAAGCGGCTCCTGGTGCGGCATGCGGCACTGGTCGACCGTATCGTGCGGGGGCTGTGGCTCGAGGTCGGCGCACTGCCGGGGGCGGCGCTGGTCGCCGTAGGAGGCTATGGTCGGGGCGAGCTCTTCCCCCACTCCGACATCGACGTCCTGATCCTGCTGCCCCGGTCCCTCGAAGCGGGCAGCGGTACGGCGGCGATCGAACGCTTCATCGGCATGCTCTGGGATGCCGGTCTGGAAGTTGCGCATTCGGTACGCACCATCGAGGAATGCGAGACCGAGATGGCGCACGACGTCACGATTCGCACCAGCCTGCTCGAACAGCGCCTGCTCGCCGGTTCCCGATCGCTCTACGATCGTTTTTGCCACCGCCTCGCCGCCCGCATCGACGTGCGCGCGTTTTTCGAAGCCAAACTTCTCGAGCAGCAACAGCGCCATCTGCGCCACCAGGATACCGCGTACAACCTCGAGCCCAACGTCAAGGAAAGTCCCGGTGGCTTGCGCGATTTGCAGACGATCATCTGGATCGCGCGCGCCGCGGGATTGGGACACTCATGGCGCGCGCTTGCCACGCACGGCTTGATGACCGTGTCGGAAGCACGCGAGGTCGCGCGGCATGAGCGGCTGATCGATGATCTGCGCATCCGCTTGCACTACCTCGCCGACCGGCGCG
>DATNNK010000475.1:0-4260 GCA_035601875.1 Casimicrobiaceae bacterium
CATCGGCAACGGCTGGTTCGGCGGCATGCTGCCGCTGACCGCGACGGCGATGGTGGCCGCGACCGGCGACATCTATTACGGCCTGTGGTATCCCATCGTCGTTGCCGTCATGACCGTGATCATCGGCGCGGTCTTCCTCACCGAAACCAAGAACCGGGACATCCGCACCTACGACCACAGCATGTTGCCCTGAACCCACAACGGGCGCCAAGCCCGCTTTCCTTGGTCACGATAGGCCCGCCTTGCGGCGGGCTTTTTTTTGGGCGATTCCTAAGCGAAAAACGCGTTTTTGCACGGCACTCTGGCAGCCGATGTTTTTTTCATCGGCAAGCAGGAGTTCGCGTTATATACTCGCCCCGCCGCGGATGCGACCCGTTGCGGCCGAATCAATTCGGCCTAGCGGCCCGGTGGCGAGGAAAAGCATGAAACGAATGCGCGATTGGGCAAGGCAGCTCGGTCCTGGATTGATCACCGGCGCGGCCGACGATGACCCGTCGGGTATCGCTACCTATTCGCAGGCGGGCGCGCAGTTCGGCTTTCACACCCTGTGGGCCATCGTCTTCACCTATCCGCTGATGGTCGGCATCCAGTTGGTGAGCGCGCGGATCGGGCGCGTCACGGGTCACGGTCTTGCGTCGAATATCGGGCGCCATTTTCCCCGTCCGGTGCTCTATGGCGTCGTCGCTCTACTGGTCATCGCCAACACCATCAACATCGCTGCCGACATCGCGGCGATGGGCGATGCGGTCCAGTTGCTGATTGGAGGGCCACCACAGATCTATTCGGTAGCGATCGGCGTCCTTTGCCTGGTGCTGCAGGTGTTCCTGCCCTATCAGCGCTACGTGCGCTACCTCAAGTGGCTGACCCTCGCCCTGCTTTCCTACGTCGTCCTGGTGCTGACGATCCACATTCCGTGGCGCGAAGTCGCGACGCGCACCGTTTCGCCGCATTTCGCGCTGACCACAGAATATCTGACCGTGGTGGTTGCGGTCTTCGGTACCACCATCAGCCCGTATCTTTTTTTCTGGCAGGCGTCACAGGAGGTTGAGGAACTCAACGCGGACCCCGCCGCCGGAGCGCTCACCCACGCGCCCGAAGGCGCGGCCGATCATTTGTACCGGATCAAGGTCGACACCTATCTCGGCATGGCATTCTCGAACATCGTCGCCTTTTGCATCATTCTCGGTACCGCGGCGACGCTGAATGTCGCGGGCATCACCGAGATCCAGACATCCGCGCAAGCCGCCGGGGCGCTGCGGCCGCTGGCGGGCGAGTTCAGCTTCGTGTTGTTTGCGCTCGGCATCATCGGCACCGGCATGATCGCGGTGCCGGTGCTCGCTGGCTCGGCCGCGTATGCGGTCGCGGAAACATTCGAATGGAAGCGCGGCCTCGATCTGAAGCTGCTCGAGGCGCGAGAGTTCTACGCCATCATTGCCCTGGCCACGCTGGGTGGCGTGGCGCTGGATTTTTCGCCCATCGACCCGATCCGCGCCTTGTTCTGGGCGGCGGTGATCAACGGCGTGATCGCGGTACCTATCATGGTCGTGATGATGCTCCTTGCCGACGATCCCAAGGTTATGGGTGATTTCGTCGTCACCCGCCGGCTGAAGGCGCTTGGCTGGCTGGCGACCGGCACGATGGCGGCAGCGGTTGTGGCGATGATCGCCACCTGGTGAGTCTGCGGGTGCTACCCGCGCTGGTGCGATGGACAGCAGTCTGGGAGCGGCCGTCCGGCCCTCGTGCGCTTTCCTGCGATCGCTCGCGCTAGCAGACCGTCTGATGCCGGTGGATGCAGGTGCGCAGGACCTCGACCGGGTCGCGCTTCCACCAATCGTTCGCCGAAAAAATTTCCACTTCGTGCGCGCCGCGATAGCCGGCGCGTTCCATCCACGATCGGATCAGCGGCAGATCGATGACGCCGTCCCCCATCATGCCCCGGTCGAGCAACAGGTCGCGGGTGGGGACGAGCCAGTCGCAAAAATGGAAAGCGAGCAAGCGCTTGTCGCCCGCGCGCTCAATCTGATCCTTGAGCTGCGGATCCCACCACACGTGGTAGACGTCGACAGCGATGCCAAGTCCATCGTCGCCCAGCTCATCGCACAAATCGTTGGCCTGAGCCATGGTATTGATGCACGCCCGATCCGCGGCGTACATCGGATGCAGTGGCTCGATTGCCAGCGGCATGCCGGCCGAGCGCGAGTATTCGAGCAGATCGCCCACGCCGTCACGCACCATCGAGCGCGCGCCTGCGAGGTCCTTTGACGCGATGCGGCCCTCGCCATCCTTGGGCAGCCCGCCGACCACCAGTACAAGGCATCTCGCGCCGACGGTGAGCGCCTCGTCCACCGCCCGGCGGTTGTCGTCCCGCGCCGCGCGGCGACCGGCGCCATCGATGGCCGGAAACATGCCTCCGCGGCAATAACCGGAAACGAAGAGGCCGGCGTCGCGGATGCGCTGCGCAGCTTCCTTGAGGCCGGTCTCGGCTACCTGATCGCGCCACGGCGCGATGCCGCGAATGCCGAGCGCCGCGCAGCCGCTGACGATGTCGGGCAGGCGCCATTGCTGTCGAACCGTCGCCGTATTGATCGACAGCACGCCCGGATCCGGAGTCGAGACCGATTCAGACACGAATTTCCCTGCTCATTCCCGCCGACTCGCATTTCATACGCTGACGCCGTGCAGCGCGCACAGCGTGCGCATTCTCTCGCTCGCGAGCCCGGGATCGAGGAGCAGGCCGGCGGCGTCGGCGAGCCTGAACAGCTCGACGAAATGAAGAAGATTGCGGGCGCTTTGCTGGCCGCCGACCATGACGAAATGTTTTTGCCTGCCGTTGAGCCAAGCGAGAAAAACCACGCCGGTCTTATAGAACCGCGTCGGCGCACAGAACACGTGACGCGACAGGGGCACGGTGGGCGCGAGGATCGTATCGAAGGCGGCGCGATCCCCACGGCTAAGCGCCGCGAGTGCCGCCGCCGCCGCGGGCGCGATCGGATCGAAGATGCCGAGAAGCGCATCCGAGTATCCCGATTCGTCGCCATTGATCAGCTCGGCGAAATTGAAATCGTCGCCGGTGTACATGCGCACGCCGTTTGGAAGGCGCCTTCGCATGGCGATCTCCTTGTGCTTGTCGAGCAGTGAGATCTTAATGCCGTCGACCTTGGAGGCGTAGCGCTCGATGACCTCCAGACAAACGTTCATCGCACGCTCGGGATCGGGGTATCCCCAGTAGCCGGCGAGCGCCGGATCGAACATGTCGCCCAGCCAGTGCAGGATCACCGGCTCGCGCACCTGTTGCAGGATGCGCGCGTAGACCTTGGCATAATCGTCGGGGGACTTGGCGCAGGCCGCCAGCGCGCGGCTGGCCATGAGGACGATGCGGCCGCCGCGACTTTCGACGGCTTCGCATTGCAGCTCGTAGGCGGCGATGACATCGTCGGATGTCGTATTGGGCCGCGGCTCGAGATGGTCGGTACCGGCACCGCAGGCGATCAGCGCCCCCGGCGTTGCCCGCGCGAGCGAAAGCGATCGATCGATCAATTCAAGCGAGCTTGGCCAATCGAGGCCCATGCCGCGCTGCGCGGTGTCCATCGCTTCGGCGACGCCGAGGCCGAGCGACCAAAGATAACTCCGGTAGGCCAGCGTCGTGTCCCAGTCGACCGCCGGCAAGAGCCATGGATCGGCGGATGAAAAAGGGTCGGCAACGACGTGTGCTGCCGAATACGCGATGCGGTTGAAGCGGGTGCCGGGCTCGGGAAGCGTCCAGTTTCCTGGCCCGCGCAAGGTGTAATCGTGCGACGTTCCGTCAGCGCGAGGCAGGCGCAGGCGAATGCGATTCACCGTGTCAAGCCTCCAGAGCCGGCACGTCGAGCCATCGCCGCTCGGCCCAGCTCTTCAGACCCAGCTCCGCGAGCTGGACGCCTTTGGCGCCCTCGAACAGGTTCCAGCGGAAGGGCGTGTCGTCGAACAAATGGCGAATAAACAATTCCCATTCGACCCTGAACGCGTTGTCGTAAATCTGGTTCGTGGGCACCTTCTGCCAGGTGTCAAAAAAGTTGATCGTCTGCGGCACGTCCGGGTTCCACACCGGCTTCGGGGTATTGGCCCGCGGCTGTGTCCAGCAATCGGTCAGCCCCGCGACCGCCGAGCCCAGCGTTCCGTCGACGTGGAAGGTCGCGAGGTCGTCGCGACGCACGCGTGTCGCCCAGGAGCTGTTGATCTGCGCGATTACCGGCCCGTGCGTGCCGGCAAGTTCGAAGGTCG
>DATNNK010000476.1:0-6983 GCA_035601875.1 Casimicrobiaceae bacterium
CGTCGTGGGTCTTGACGAGAGCGCTCAGCGTTTCGAGGATGCGCTCCGCCCCGTCGTCGTCGATTGCGGTAACGCCCAGCCGCAGCAGCGCCGCCGTCCAGTCGAGCGTTTCCGCGATGCCCGGCTTTTTCTGTAGCTCCATTCGGCGCACGCTTTGCACGAACTCGACCAGTTGGCGGGCGAACTGCCCCGCCGCTTCCGGCGCCCGAATCTCGACGATCGCCAGCTCTTTTTCGAAGTCGGGATAGTCGATGTACTGATAGAGGCAGCGGCGGCGCAGCGCGTCCGAGAGTTCGCGCGTGCCGTTGGAGGTGATGACCCCCAGCGGCCGCGACACAGCGCGTACGGTACCCAATTCGGGAATCGACATCTGGAAGTCCGAGAGCAGCTCGAGCAGATACGCCTCGAAAGCCTCGTCGGCGCGGTCGACTTCGTCGATCAGCAGCACCGGCGGCTCGGTGCAACTGATCGCCTCGAGGAGCGGGCGCTTCAGCAAATAACGTTCGGAAAAGATGTCCTGTTCTTTCAGGGCAACCGAGCGCTCGTCGTGCTCGAGCAGCTTGATCGCCAGCAACTGCCGCTGGTAATTCCATTCGTACATTGCTGCGTGTACATCGAGCCCTTCGTAACACTGCAGGCGGATGAGCTTCGCGCCGCGCACCATGGCAAGCGCCTTCGCGACTTCGGTCTTGCCCACACCGGCATCACCCTCCAGCAGCAGCGGACGACCGAGGTCCAGCATCAGCAACAGCGCTGCAGCGAGGGGACGCTCGGCGATGTATCCGGCACCCTGCAATTGGCGTTGCAGGTTGACAACCTCGTTCATCCGCTGCGTAGTAGGATTCACGCCGATCGCTTCCGGAACAGACTGCGCAGCCAGTCCTTGAACACGGCCCACATAAGCAAGAGGCCGTTCAGTTCCTGGGCAACCGGGGGTGGCACGGCTGCGACCGTATTTTCGGCAATCGCCGCCGCCGACGCAGCAGGCGCGGGCGTGACGGCCGCGGTCCGCTGCGCGGCAAGCGCAGCCACCTGCGTGGCGAAATTGTCGGCAAACTGCTTGAGGATCTGGTCGGCGACCGAAGTCATCATGCGCCCGCCGAAGGCCGCCGCCTTGCCGCTCATCGACACTTCGCTCTTGCCCACCAGATTGCTCAAGCCTTCACCAGCCGCGTCGATCCGTGCCGCGAGATCCATCGAGGCGCCCGACGTCCCCGTGCTGTCGGTGCCCTTGCCCAGAAGTCGAAGTGAATGCGCAGCACGATCGATGTCGCGCACCTCGACCTCGCCTCGGAACGACATCGTCGCGGGACCGACTCGCACCGTGACCGTTCCCTTATAGCCGCCTTCGGCCAAGCGTTCGGTGATCGCAGCACCAGGCATGCATCCGGCCACCGCCTCGATGTTCTGCAGGAATTCCCAGGCGACCTCGGCCGATCCCGGCATCGGAAATGTTTTCTCGAGCTCGACCTTCATGCCAATCGGCCTGCCACGGACGTTACCTCTTGTTGATGCCGAGTGCCTTGCATTGCTGCCACACGCGATACGCCGTATGCGGCATGTCCATGTGGGTCACGCCCAGATGCGCAAACGCGTCCACCACCGCATTGGTGAAGCACGGGATACCGCCGACGTGCGGCGATTCCGCGACGCCCTTGGCGCCGATCGGGTGGTGTGGGGACGGCGTAACAGTGTGGTCGGTTTCCCAATGCGGCGTCTCCATGGTGGTGGGCAGGAAGTAATCCATCAGACTGTTGCCGAGATGATTGCCGTTTTCGTCGAACGGAATGGCCTGCCCGAAGGCGACGGCAAAGGCTTCGGTAAGGCCTCCGTGGATCTGGCCTTCGATGATCATCGGGTTGATCCGCGTGCCGCAATCGTCCAAGGCATAAAAGCGCCGGACCTTGGTCTCGCCGGTGAAGCGATCGACGTCCACCACGCAGACATAGGCGCCGAAGGGGAACGTCATGTTGGGCGGATCGTAGTATTCGGTGGCGTCGAGCCCTTTCTCCATACCGTCCGGCAGGTTGCTCGTGTGCGCCGCCATGGCGATCTCTTTCATGGTCTTGGCCTGGCTCGGGTTGCCCTTGACCTTGAACCGGTCGACCTCCCATTCGAGATCGCCTTCGCCCACTTCCAGCAGATGCGCAGCGATCTTCTGGGCCTTCGCGCGGATCTTGCGCGCCGCCATTGCAGCGGCGGCACCGCCGACCGGCGTCGAACGCGAGCCCCAGGTGCCTGCGCCGTACGGCGCCTTGTCCGTGTCGCCTTCTTCGATCTGGATTTCATCCGAGGACAAGCCAAGCTCGGTGGCGATGATCTGCGCATAGGTCGTCGCGTGCCCCTGGCCCTGGCTCATCGTGCCCAGACGCGCGATCGCGCTGCCGGTCGGATTGACGCGGATGTCGCAGCTGTCGAATAGTCCGATGCCGAGGATGTCGCAAACCTTGGTCGGGCCGGCGCCCACGATCTCGGTAAACGTGCAGACGCCGATTCCCATCAGCTCACCGTTGGCTCGCTTTTCCGCTTGCTCGCGGCGCAATCCGTCGTAGTCGACCGCCTTCAACACCTTGTCCAGCGCGACGTGATAGTTTCCACTGTCGAGCGTCCAGCCCAATGACGTCGTATACGGAAACTGTTCCGCCTTGACGAAGTTGCGCCGGCGGATCTCGGCCTTGTCCAGCCCTAGCTTCTGTGCGAGCACGTCGATCATGCGCTCGATCAGGTAGACTGCCTCGGTGACCCGCAGCGAACAGCGATACGCGACACCGCCCGGCGCCTTGTTGGTGTACACCGCATCGACGCGGCAGTAAGCCTTGGGAATGGCATAGGAACCGGTGCAGATGCTGAACAGGCCCGCCGGCAACTTGGTGGCCGATACGTGAGAGTTGAATGCGCCGTGATCGGCGAGTGCCGTGAAGCGCAGCGCCTTGATGCGACCGTCCTTATCAGCCGCGAGTTCGCCGACACCGTGATAGTCGCGGGCGAAGCCCGTCGTCGAAATGTTGTCGATGCGCGACTCGATCCATTTGATCGGCACACCGGTCACGATCGACGCCACGATCGCGACGACATAGCCCGGATAGACCGGGACCTTGTTGCCGAAGCCGCCGCCGATGTCACCGCCTACGATGCGGATCTTGCTTTCGGGGATACCGGAAAGCATTGCGACCACGGTGCGCACGAGATGCGGCGCCTGCGAGGTCATGTAGACCGTCAACTGACCGGTGACCTTGTCGAACGACGCCACGCAGCCGCAGGTCTCCAACGGACACGGATGCACACGCGGATTCAGGATTTCTTCCCTGACGGTCACCTCGGCGCTTGCAAATGCGGCATCGGTGGCGGCCTTGTCGCCGGCTGCCCAGGTGAAGATGTGATTGGGGTGCATGCGCTTGCCGTGACCGACGTTGTCCTTGTCGGCGATGTCTTCACGAATGATCGGCGCATCCGGCGCCATCGACTTGTGCGGGTCGACGATGACGGGCAACTCCTCGTAGTCGACTTCAACCCGGTCAGCGCCATCGGCAGCGCTGTAGCGATCGCTGGCGATTACCATCGCGACTTCCTGCATTTGGAAACAGACTTTTCCGTCCGCGAGTACGGCCTGCACGTCGCCGCCGAGCGTGGGCATCCAATGCAGCTTCACTGGCTTTAGGTCGTCGGCGGTCAGCACTGCAACGACGCCCGGCACCGCCAGCGCCTTGGCCTTGTCGATCGACTTGATCCGGGCATGCGCGTAGGGACTGCGCACCAGCGCCCCGAACAGCATGCCAGGCAATTTGATATCGTCGACGTAGGTGCCCCTGCCGCGGATGAATCGGGCATCCTCCTTGCGCAGGCGGGAACTGCCCATCCCTTGCAGCTTGGCTTCGCGCTCGAGCGTTTCCGTTGAATCAGGCATGATGAATTTCTCCGATGTGGTCGCGGGTGATCAGCCTGCTGTAGCGGCGAGTTGCTTCGCCGCTTGCTGCACCGCCTTGACGATGTTCTGGTAACCCGTGCAGCGACACAGATTGCCGGACATCCAGTAGCGAATCTCTTCTTCCGACGGATTGGGGTTTTCCTTGAGCAGCCGGTAGGCGCGGGTGATCATGCCGGGCGTACAGTAACCGCACTGCAGGCCGTGCTGCTCGGTGAAGCCCTGCTGCAGCGCGTGCAGCACACCACCCTGCTCGAAGCCCTCGATCGTCAGCACCTCGGCGTCCTGGCACTGCACCGTCAGCACCGTGCACGACTTGACCGACATGCCGTCGAGATCGACCGTGCATGCGCCGCAGTGCGTGGTTTCGCAGCCGATATGCGGTCCGGTATGCAGCAGTTTTTCACGCAACGTGTGGATCAGCAATTCGCGCGGCTCCACCACCACGTCGACTGCCTTGCCATTGAGCTTGAACGACACCGCCTGCTTCTTGGCCATATGCGTCCTCGATGTCGAATCAGTGGCCGGCGCGAGTGCGCGCCATGCGCAACGCCCGCTGCGTCATTTCCCCCGCCATCGCCGTCTTGTATTCCGCATCGCCGCGCTGATCAACGGCGGGATCGCAGATGCTCATCGCGAGTTCGCCGGCGGCGGCCATCGATGCGTCGGTCAACGCCTTGCCGCGCAACGAATCCTCGGCGGCGCGCGCCTTGAGGGGCGTGGGTCCGACATTGGTCAGCGCGATGGCGACTTCCCGGACCGTCTCGCCGTTCATGCGTAACATGACCGCCGCCGCCGCGGTCGCGAAATCACCGACCTTGCGCTTGAGTTTGGCGTAGCAATACCCCGTGCCTGGTGCAGGGGTTGGAATCCGGATCTCGGTCATGATTTCCTCGGACTTCATCAGCGTGTCGTAGGTTCCGACGAAGAAACCGTCCGCCGGAACGACCCGCTCGCCCGCCGCCGAACGCAGCACAAACGACGCGCCCAGGGCCAGCATCATCGCCGGATGGTCGTTGCCCGGGTCGCCGTGCGCGATGTCGCCGCCAATGGTCCCTTTGTAGCGCACCTGGGGATCGGAAATGAGCCGCGCGCCCTCGACCAGCAACGGACATTTGGCCTGCAAGAGTTTCGACCAGATCAGCTCGTTCTCCGTGGTCATCGCGCCGATGCGGATGGTGCCGCCCTCCTCGCGAATGCCCTTGAGTTCCGAGATCTTGCCGAGATCGATCAGGTGACCCGGTTGCGCGAAGCGCATTTTCATCATTGGCAACAGGCTGTGGCCACCGGCGAGCAGCTTCGCCTCGTCGCCGAATTGTTTCAGCAGCCCGAGTGCATCAGGGATGGACTTGGGCGCGTAATACTCGAAATCGCGGGGAATCATCGATCACTCCTCCAACATTCTTGTTCTAGCGAAGATACTCGTCTAACGCACCACAACAATACAAGTGCCCTGTCTTCGCGTTGCCAGGCTACCGGAACTACTGAGTCGCTTCCAGGGCCGGAAGTTCCAGGTGCCAGCCGGTCCGCTGGGCAAGCTGCCGCAGGTCATCCATCGTATCGATGTCGGTAACGAAGCGCGTGTTCGCGGTTTCGTACGCGTGCACGAATTCGGGCTGACGCTCGATCAGATGGCGGCAACCAAGATTCGTGTCGCTGGCGAGAATCCGGGCTAGCGCCACATCGTCCAGCACGACGGGGTTGCCGCGTTGTCCATTCACGACAGGCACCACGACATGACCAGCAGGCCGTTTCTTGAACGCTCCAATCAGCTCTATCAAGTCGCCCGCGCCGATCAACGGCTGGTCAGCCAACATGATAATGACGGCGTCGAAGGGACCGCTAAGTGCGGCCAACCCGACGCGCACGGAGCTTTGCTGGCCCGCGGCATGCGCCTCGTTGTGCGCGAGCGTTACCACGTAGCTTCGCACCTGTTCCTCGATCGCGTGGCGCGCGTGCCCAGTGACGACGACCACCTCGTCGACGCCGGCGCCGCTCAAGGCGACCAATTGCCGGCTGATCAGCGGTACGCCCTGAAGCCGTATCAGCGGCTTGGCCACACCCCCCATGCGCCGGCCCTCGCCTGCAGCCAGCAGTACGGCACCGACGCGCAATCTCGAGTGAATCCCACCTTGTTTGAGCAGGCATCCCATGATCGTGCTTCCTCAGGTTCGCATGCGGATCGAAGCAGAAAAACGTCGGTGACGCGGCAGGGCATGACACGCTTACCGGATTATAGGCCGCGCCGACAATTGTCACACATTCGCCACTGCGCTGGTCTCCTGTCCCGCATCGCAAAACGCGCGGGCTTGCGGGTCGGCATCGATAGCGCAATCGCGTGCCGTCAGCCTGCCAGCTTTGCCGCCAGCACGTCGACCTGTCCGATTTTCGGCGCTTCGGCCAGCAATTCCGGCGCCTTCGCCATCAGCACCGCAGCGATCTTTCCAGCGAGGTGCGCCTTGCGTCCGGCGTCGTCGGCGAAGGCGTCGAAGATCGCGAACGTCGACGGCCCGAAAGGAATGACTACCCAACCAATTGGATAACCTGCGGCCCAACATTCAGTACATACACCACCTGCGCGTACAGGCCAGAACACGGACGTTGTCGTGTACGTAGGTTCTGATCGCGCCTTTCACAGAACCGGTATGAGCGCGCCGCCGGCATACCGTGATGCTACCGACTTCCTCGATACGTTTTGTCGCATGCGGGAATAGATGCGTCGGGGATCACTAACACTCAATGCGTGAGTGGTCAGCGCTCCGGTACGCGACCGACGGATTGATATGGCTTCCGTTGTCAAGAGGGCGCAACAACTACTGCCTTTCGAAGCATCGCAGGGACGAGCAAGCCCGATAGGCGAGGCGACGGTCTCATCTGTGACGACGGTCGATCAAACTGATATGCGGGCGTTGGTTAGCCGCAAGACTGTTTTTCGTCACGGAGCTGCCTCGCTCTAGGCTCTGGGGTGTCGCAACGATGGCGATCCAATAACGTCCACCGAGGATTCTCCAACCGCGAGTGCGCCACCTCGCCTATCGAGCTGAAGGGGAAGAGTACGGGT
>DATNNK010000477.1:0-8638 GCA_035601875.1 Casimicrobiaceae bacterium
GTGAAGTCGTCTATCGTGATTTGGGCGGCATCTACCGCGGTAGACGTTCCGGCTTGTGCGGTGGAAGAGGGCTGAGGTGCAGGAGGCGCAGCCGCGTTTGGCCCTTCGAGCAGCGCGTCGATCTGCTTCGGATCGATGCGCGTCATGAGGTGGGCGAAGGGTGCGATCCGGGTGGGCGGCTCGATCGCATCGGCCCAGACGAATTCGCGATCGAGACGGAACAGCTCGCGGGCGACCCGCGAGGCGAGCCTCGGAAGGATCGGGGCGAGAATCACGGTCAGGTACTTGAAGCCGAAGAGTGCGCGCGTGCAAATAGCGTGCAGCTCTGGTCGGCGAGCGGGGTCCTTCGCCAACGCCCACGGCTTGGCCTGGTCGAATGCTTCGTTGATTCGATCAGCGAAGGACATCGCGTCGCGCACGACCTGCGAATATTGCCGCCCGTCGTATCGTTCCGCGGCGGAGCGGAGACTCGGCTTGAACCCCTCGTGCAGAAAGTCGACGTCGGCGCTCGTCACCGAAGCGTCACCCTCGAAGTGTTCGGTTATGAACTTTGCCGCGCGGCTGGCGATATTGACGTACTTCCCAATCAGATCGCTGTTGATTCTGGCGACAAAATCATCCGGATTGAAATCGATGTCCTCGACCTTGTCGTTGAGTTTGGCGGCGATGTAGTAGCGCAACCATTCAGAGTTCAAGCCGAGGTCGAGATAGTAGTCGGGGCTGATACCCGTGCCGCGCGACTTGGACATCTTCTCGCCGAGCGCGGTCAGGAAGCCATGTACGTAGATGTTATCCGGCACCTTGTACGGTGCGCCCGCGAACTTGAGCATCGCCGGCCAGAACAGCGTGTGGAAGTAGACGATGTCCTTGCCGATAAAATGAATCTGCCGCGTTTCGGGGTCGGCCAGAATCTGCTCGAAGCTTCGCGTCTCGCCAGCGCGGAGCGCCGCGCCGGATGCGACATACTCCTTCAGGCTGGCCAGGTAGCCGACGGGCGCGTCGAGCCAGACGTAAAAGTACTTGCCCGGCGCGTCGGGAATCGGAATGCCGAAGTACGGCGCGTCGCGTGAGATATCCCAGTCGGCGAGGCCCTTGCCATCCTTGCCCAGCCACTCCTGCGCCTTGTTGAAGACTTCCGGCTGCAGGCGGGCATTGCCGTGCGCGTCCTTGCGTGTCCATTCCTGCAGGAACGCGACGCACTGCGGATCGGAAAGCCTGAAGAAGAAATGCTCGGAGGTCTTGAGCACCGGCGTGGCACCCGAGAGCGTCGAATAGGGATTGATGAGATCGGTCGGCGAATAGACCGAGCTGCAGTTCTCGCAGGCGTCGCCGTATTGATCCTTGGTGCCGCATTTCGGGCATTCGCCCTTGATATAGCGGTCGGGCAGAAACATGGCCTTGACCGGATCGAAGAACTGCTCGACAGGCTTGGCATAGATCAGACCTGCCTTTTTGAGCTTGAAGTAGATGTCCTGCGAGAGCGCTGTGTTGGCCGGCGAGTCGGTGCTGCCCCAATGGTCGTAGGAAATGTGAAAGCCGTTGAGGTCTTTCGGGCGAGTGGCGGCGATTTTTGCCACCAGCTCGTGCGGTGTGACCCCTTCAGCCTCCGCCCGGAGCATGATCGGCGCCCCGTGGGTGTCGTCCGCGCAGACGAAATGCACCGTATGCCCCTGCATCCGCTGGAAGCGTACCCAGATATCGGCCTGGATGTACTCCATGATGTGTCCGATGTGAAACGGACCGTTGGCATAGGGCAGCGCGGTGGTGACGAAGAGCGTGCGGCGCGACATGCGCGAAAACCTTTGACGCGACAGGGGAATTGTCCATTCTAGCAAAGCACCTCCACACTGAGTACCGAGCGCTGTTGTTTTTCGCTAAACTCGGGCTCTCAACGAACACCAGCGAACGATCCTACGATGGCAATCTCCGAGGCCGACGTTCAGGCCAGCTTACGCGCACTGAACGATCCCAATACCGGACGCGATTTCGTCTCCGGCAAATCGGTACGCAAGGTGCAGATCGACGGCAACAACGTCGCGGTCGAGCTGATGCTCGCGTATCCCGCGAAGAGCCAGCACGAGGCGCTGCGCAAACTCGTCGCCCAGCAGCTCGCTACGCTGCCCGGCGCGGGCAAGATCGCGGTCAACATCAGTCATAAGGTCGCGTCGCACGCGGTCCAGCGCGGCGTGAAATTGATACCGGGCGTCAAGAACATCATCGCGGTTGCCAGCGGCAAAGGCGGCGTCGGCAAGTCGACGACGGCGGTGAACCTCGCGCTGGCGCTGGCCGCCGAAGGTGCGCAGGTGGGCGTGCTCGACGCGGATATCTACGGGCCCTCGCAGCCGACCATGCTTGGCATCGCCGGCCGGCCCGAATCCAAGGACGGCAAGACGCTCGAACCGCTCGAGGCCTACGGCGTGCAGGCGATGTCGATTGGTTTCCTCATCGACGTCGACACTCCCATGGTCTGGCGCGGCCCGATGGTGACGCAGGCGCTCGAGCAGCTCCTGAGGGACACCAACTGGCGCGATATCGACTACCTGATCGTCGACTTACCGCCCGGCACCGGCGACATCCAGCTCACGCTGGCGCAGAAAGTTCCGGTGACCGGCGCCGTCATCGTTACCACGCCGCAGGACATCGCGCTGATCGACGCCCGCAAGGGACTCAAGATGTTCGAGAAGGTGAGCGTGCCGATCGTCGGCATCGTCGAGAACATGGCGGTCCACATCTGCTCGAAATGCGGCCACCCCGAGCACATCTTCGGCGAGGGCGGCGCCGAGCGCATGTGTCGCGACTACAAGGTGCCGTTCCTGGGCAGCCTTCCGCTCGATATCCGCATCCGGGAAAACGCCGATTCGGGGCGGCCGACCGTCGTCGCCGACCCCGACGGCCCGATCGCGCAAATCTACAAGGAAATCGCACGCAAGACCGCGGTGTTCGTGGCGCAAAAGGCAGAGGATTTCTCGGCCAAGTTTCCGAGCATCGTCATCCAGAACACGTGATCAAATCCGATAATTGGATTCGCCGGATGGCGCGGGATCACAAGATGATCGAGCCGTTCGAGCCCGGCCAGGTGCGCGAGCATGCCGGCCACAAAATCGTGTCGTATGGCACATCGAGCTACGGCTACGATATCCGCTGCTCGAACGAGTTCAAGTTGTTCACCAACCTCAACTCGACCATCGTCGATCCGAAGAATTTCGACGAAAAGTCATTTGTCGACTTCAGGGGCGATTGGTGCATCATCCCCCCGAACTCGTTTGCGCTGGCGCGGACGGTCGAATACTTTCGGATACCGCGCAATGTGCTCACAATTTGCCTTGGCAAGTGCGTTACTGGAGAGACACGCGTCGTTGATGCCGACACGGGCGCCTGGTTGCCAATCTCTGCGTTTCGCGATGGCACGCGAACGCTCGGGCTGGACGGCTGGCAGCTCCAAGCCGCGAGAGTTTCGGCGTTCCTTCCCCAAGGGAAGAAACCAGTGTTTGCGTTGCGTACGAAGACCGGACTGAGCATCAGGGCGACCGCCAATCACCCTTTTCGACAACTTCATGGTTGGACGGAGCTTCGCGACCTAAAGGTCGGAGATCGAATCGCCGTCGCGCGGCAGATTCCCGTGTTTGGCAAAACGACGATCCCCGACTGGGAGGCGACTTTACTCGGCCTGATGATCTCGGAAGGGCAGTGCGATACGCCTGGCTATAGCCCAACATTTACAAGCGGTGACTCGACGCTTGTGGCTCTAGTCAAAAAGGCTGTGGCCGAGGGCGGCCTTGGTACAGTGACGTATCGAGGTCCTTATGGGTATCGCCTGGTTAACCGGGCCGGCCGGGGCGGTTGCGTGACGCGAAATCGGGCAACACTTTGGCTCAAGGGCCACCGACTCAACGTGACCGCAGAGGGGAAATTTGTGCCGCAGTGCGTTTTTAAGGCACCCCGCGAATCGGTTCGGTTGTTCCTGCAGGCGTTGTTTTCCGGCGATGGCGGCCTTTATCGCCACGGGGATAGTTTCTTTCTGGAGTATTACTCCAAATCTCGTCAACTAATCGAAGATGTGCACCACCTCCTTCTTCGCTTTGGCGTCTTTTCTTTGATGCGTCAAAAGACGACCGCAATCGGCACGCAAGCCAATTCCATCCAGATCACCGATCGCGAACAAATCCTTCGCTTCGCCGATCAGATCGGATTCTGTCCGGATTCCATCAAGCAGAAGCGACTAGAGGACGAGATACTCCCGCTGCTACGAGCTTCGCCGGTAAGGCTGCGGAGTAATTTTGACACCCTTCCCTTCGCGGCTTGGACCCTGCTCCAGGTCGCGGTCGTCGGTGCAGGCACGAGCCTCAACCGCCTCGCCGTGAAGACCCGACCCCGCCAATCGCTGCCCTTCGCGCTGCTGGCGAGAGTGGCCGCTGCAACGGGTGACGATAATCTAATCCCGTTGCTCGACGGTCCCGTATGGGATGTGGTTGAGTCGATCGACCCTGCAGGGGAAGAAGAAGTCTTCGATATCAGCGTTCCACGACTGCAGAACTTCTTGGCCAACGACATCGTCGCCCACAATTCGACCTACGCCCGCTGCGGCATCATCGTCAACGTCACCCCGTTCGAGCCTGAGTGGGAAGGCTATGTCACGCTGGAGTTTTCCAACACCACTCCGCTGCCCGCGAAAATCTACGCCAACGAGGGCATCGCGCAGGTGATCTTCTTCGAGTCCGACGAAGTCTGCGAGACCTCGTACAAGGATCGCGGCGGCAAGTACCAGGGACAGCAGGGCGTTACGCTGCCGAAAATCTGACGCTGGATCCCTGCGGTGCACATGCTGCGATGACGGCGGGGATCCGGTCGAAGGCCACAGCGGTTGCGATCATCGCGGTCTGTCAGGTCGCGGCGATGGCGTTGTGGTTTTCGGCATCGGCGGTCATCCCGGCGCTCGTCGCCGAGTTCCGGCTTTCGGGCTTCGCTCAGGCCGCGTTGACGAGCGGCGTGCAGGCGGGATTCGTGCTTGGGTGTCTGGCGAGCGCGCTCACCGGTATTGCCGATCGTTTCGATCCGCGCCGCCTGTTCGCCGCGTCCGCATGCATCGGCGCCGTGGCCAATGCGCTTCTGCTCGTCGTCGATCCCGCCTCGCTCGGCGCACCGCTCTTGCGGGTGGTCACGGGCGCGTGCATGGCCGGGGTCTACCCGATCGGCATGAAGCTCGCGTCGACGTGGGCGAAGGGCGACATGGGCCTGATGGTGGGCATTCTGGTCGGTGCGCTCACCCTTGGCTCAGCGTCGCCGCATCTCTTCAACGCGCTGGGCGGCATCGATTGGCGGATCCCGCTTGCTCTCGCGTCGGCGAGCGCACTCTGCGCCGCGATTTTGATCGGCTTCGCGGGCATCGGTCCCAACCGTGCGCCGACGCCACGCTTCGACCCGCGCGTCGTCGCCACGGCGTGGCGCGACGTCCCGTTGCGGCTCGCCAACCTTGGGTACCTGGGTCACATGTGGGAACTCTATGCGATGTGGGCGTGGATCGGCGTCTTTCTCGACACAAGCTTTGCCCTGGCGTTGCCGCCCGCGATTGCGCCCGTGGCGGCCAAGCTCGCGGCGTTCGCGACGATCGCCGCGGGAGCGATCGGCTCGGTCGCGGCGGGCGTGCTTGCCGATCGGCTGGGGCGCACGACGATTACGATCGTAGCGATGGCGGTCAGCGGCAGTTGCGCGGCGACGGTTGGCCTCCTGTTCGGTGGCGATCCGAAGTGGCTCATCGCGCTCTGCATCGTCTGGGGTGTGAGCATCGTCGCCGATTCGGCGCAGTTTTCGGCATCGATCGCGGAGCTGTCCGACCGCGCTTGGGTCGGCACGATGCTGACGCTGCAAACTGCGCTCGGGTTTACGCTGACGCTGGTGACCATCCACATGATGCCGTATCTCATCGGCGCCTTGGGCTGGCGCCTCGCGTTCGTGCCGCTGGCGATCGGGCCCGCCTGCGGCATATGGGCGATGCTGCGGCTGCGGGCGCATCCCCGCTCGGTATTGCTTGCCGGCGGTCGGCGCTAAAGTCCCGCCGCAAGATTATGTGTAGCGCGGCGGGTCTTGCCGGCGTAGCATTTCTGAACACCGCCGAGCCCGCAAGGAGCCGGCGTGTTCGTTTCTTCCGATATTCCAGGAGGCAAGCATGGCTTATCACCTCGAAGGGCGTCTGCTCGAAGTCTGCAACTGTCGCGTTCTCTGCCCGTGCTGGATCGGCGAGGATCCCGACTTCGGCACCTGCGACACCATTGTCGCGTGGCATTTCGACAAGGGGACGATTGACGGCGTCGACGTGTCCGACCGGACGATCGCGATGATTGCGCACATTCCCGGCAACATCCTGCAGGGAAACTGGCGGGCCGCCGTTTATCTCGACGAACGGGTGAGTCCGGAACAGGAGGACGCGCTTCTCGCGGTGTACACCGGCAAGAAAGGCGGACCGATCGCTGATCTCGCAAAGCTGGTAGGAGAAGTTGTTTCCGTCGAAAAAGTGCCCGTGACCTTCACGGTGCAGGGCGGCAGGGGAACGATCCAGCTCGGCAACGCTGGCTACGCCGAGCTGGAGCCGTTCACGAACGCCACTGGGGCCACGACGACCCTGGCGGATACGGTGTTCTCGACGGTCCCGGGCGCACCGGTGTTCGTCGGGAAGGCACCGCATTACCGTTCGAAGAACGCGAAGCTCGGCATCGATCTCGATATCAAGGGTCACAACGCGCTGCAGAGCACGTTCGTGTTCCACGCCTAGCCTTGGTCCCGCCGCGGCTCGGCCTCCCGGGCTAAGCGCGGCGACCGGGTGCGACCGCAAGCATGTCCGCCGCACGATCGACCACGGCAGCGCCTGGGGTAGCCTCCCAGGGCGATAAGCGTCGCGCGCTGTTCTCTGCGTTGCTGGTGGTGCTCGTTGTGGGGTCGTGGGCGGTGCTGTGGCTGTGGAGCGCCAGCCCCTATGGCCGCTATGTCGAGCACGCGGGCTGGGGCGACGCTGGCGCGCTGGCGGCGCTATGCCGTGCGATCCCCCAGGGCGAAATCGTGGTGCCCATCGTGCTGCACGCGGCCGCTTGGGTGCTGATGATCGCGGCGATGATGCTGCCGACGACGTTTCCGCTGCTCGCGATTTTTCGGCGAATGACCGGCGCGCGGCCAGATCCGGGACGGCTGCTGGCGCTCGTGGTGCTCGGCTTTTTCGCCGCGTGGCTGGCCTTCGGGGTCGCCGCGCACCTTGCCGACGCCATCGTCCGTTGGGCCGCCGCGCGCAATGTCTGGTTTGTCGCCCATGGCTGGATGGTCGCCGCGGCCGTGCTCGCCGCCGCCGGCATGTTCCAATGGAGCGCGCTCAAATACCGCTGCCTCGAGGCGTGCCGGACGCCGTTCGCCTTCGTGGCTGCTCGCTGGCACGGACAGTCGCCGTTGCGCGAGGCGTTCCGGATCGGCGTCGACCATGGCGTCTTTTGCGTCGGCTGCTGCTGGGCGCTGATGCTGACGATGTTCGTCGTCGGGGTGGGTAGCGTCGGGTGGATGCTGTTGCTCGCGGCGCTGATGGCGGCCGAAAAGAATCTGCCCATCGGGCGGCGCTTGCGCACGCCGGTGGGGCTTGGGCTCCTCGTTGCTGCGGCCGCGATCGTTGTGGCCAATGTCTCTGCCACGCACTTTTCGTAGCCACGGGGGGCGAATCGCCCCATAATTCGCGGCTTTCCATCCCGCCGGCGACGTCTTGCCGCTTGGACGCGGTTGCGACGGGTCTGCGGACCCGCGTTCATGCAGTAATGGATCACCGGAGACGTTAAAGGTCCCATGAAATTCCGCTTCCCCGTCGTCATCATCGATGAAGATTTCCGCTCGGAGAACACCTCGGGGCTGGGCATTCGCGCGCTGGCGGCGGCGATCGAGAAGGAGGGATTGGAAATCCTGGGCGTGACCAGCTACGGCGACCTGTCGCAGTTTGCCCAGCAGCAATCGCGCGCGTCGGCGTTCATTTTGTCGATCGACGACGAGGAGTTCACCCCCGGCCCCGAGCTCGATCCGGCGGTGGTGAACCTGCGCGCGTTCATCGAGGAGATCCGTTTTCGCAACGCCGAGATACCGATTTATCTGTACGGCGAGACCCGAACCTCGCGCCACATTCCGAACGACGTGCTGCGAGAGCTGCATGGATTCATTCACATGTTCGAGGACACGCCGGAATTCGTGGCGCGGCACATCATCCGCGAGGCGAAGGCCTACCTCGATTCACTGTCGCCGCCGTTTTTCCGCGCCCTGGTGCATTACGCGCAGGACGGCTCGTATTCCTGGCACTGCCCAGGGCACTCGGGCGGGGTCGCGTTTCTCAAGAGCCCGGTGGGCCAGATGTTCCATCAGTTCTTCGGCGAGAACATGCTCCGCGCCGACGTCTGCAACGCGGTCGACGAGTTGGGTCAGCTGCTCGACCACACCGGTCCGGTGGCCGCGTCGGAGCGAAACGCGGCGCGCATCTTCAACGCCGACCACTGTTTTTTCGTGACCAACGGCACATCGACGTCGAACAAGATGGTCTGGCATGCCAACGTCGCGCCGGATGATATTGTCGTCGTCGATCGCAACTGCCACGTGTCGATCCTGCACGCCATTACGATGACTGGCG
>DATNNK010000478.1:0-3151 GCA_035601875.1 Casimicrobiaceae bacterium
CGAGGGAGCGAGCATCTGCACCGACCCGAGTTGCAGCGCCTCCATTTCCTCGCCGTCCTTGTACAGTTGGCTGTTCGGATAGACCTCGACCTTGACGCGGCCTTTGGTGCGCTCCTCGGCAAGCTTCTTGAATTGCTCGGCACCTTTGCCCTTCGGCGTATCGAGCGCCACGACGTGGCTGAACTTGATGACAATGGGTTGCTGTGCGAACGCCGTGCCGAAGGCGAACGTGGCCGAGATCGCGACAGCAACGAAGATGCGGAACTTCATCGATACCTCCGGAAGGAAGACGATCAAGCGGCGTTATTCTGCTTATCTGAACAATTTAGCCTCGCCTTGGTGCGGCTTGTCAATCGGATGCTCGACGCGGCGAGTCCGCTTCGAGAACTTGTATCGTGGCGCGCTAAAGCTAGCTTGATCGCGGTCAAGTTTCTTCGGTGAGCCGCGTAGCTGCCCGCGCGGACGGTAGCCACGCGAGATTCCATGCCGGCTCGTCATGCTCGGCCTGAAAGGCGAGATCGACACCGATACCCGGAACCGCAGCGAGCATGTCGCCGCACCATACGAGCGGCAGCGCTTGCCGCTGCCATTGCGAAAGCCGCGCTTCCTGCAGCAGTTTCTTGACCAATCGCCGTGGCCGGTTGATCGCGAGCTTGATGCGCTCGCCGCCGAGGCGCGAGCGAACCATCACCGGCGCCCCGGCGATCTTCGCCAGGGCGAGCCCGTCACCTTTCGCACGCTCGAATACAAGCACCCCGCCGGGCAGCTTGACTTCAGGTGTGCCTTCCCACGCGAGCGCAAACGGCGCGGTAGTGGGTGCATGCACGATAACGCGCCCGCGATAGCAACCGATCTCGGCGCCGTCGTGCGCGATACGTGTGCGCGCGTCGGCAGAAGCGCTGCGCAGTTGCCGCAGCACATCCGCGAGGCGCGCGTCCGTCGGCGGCCGCAAGCCTTCGCGGCGCAGGAACCAGCGCAGGAGATTTGCGGCTCGAGCGTCCGACAAGCCTGCCAGATGGGCGCGATCCAGCCCAACGTCATCGATAGCGCGCTCGGCGTCGAGCGCCGCAAGCTCGTCAAGCAAAGCGCTTGCCTCGGCTTGATGAGACGCGGCGCGGGAGAGCGTCGCCGGATAGCCCTCGAAGGCCGCGGCGAGACGGGGCGCGATTTGGTGCCGAAGCAGATTCCGGCGGTGCCTGGTGTCGGCATTGCTTTCATCCTCGACCCACCCGAGGCCGCGGGCCTTCGCGCAGGCAGCAAGCGTTGCGCGAGGGAGCGACAGCAGGGGTCGCAGCAGGGCGGGCATGCCGCGCCGAATCGCAGGCATCGCGGACAGCCCGCGTGGGCCGGAACCGCGCAACAGTTGCAGCAACACGGTTTCGGCCTGATCGTCGGCGTGATGCGCGAGGGCAATCACATCGACGTCGCATGACATGAAGCGCTCGTATCGTTCGGCCCGCGCCAGCGCTTCGAGGCTTTGCCCTGGCTGGCGCGTGAGGTGCAGCCGATGCACGGTCAGCGGCACCGCGCGCGACGCGCACTGCTCGGCGCAAAAGCGTGCCCATTGGTCGGCGTTGGGAGACAGTCCGTGGTGAACGTGGATCGCCGAGAGCTGGAGCGAATGATCGAGCGAAACGTGCACCAGCGCGTCGAGCAGCACCATCGAATCGATGCCCCCAGAGAGTGCGACCGCAACCCGCGCGTCTGAAGCAACGTAGGCGTCCAGCGCATCTTCGACGGCCGTGATTACCTCGACAACCGCGTCATTCCTAAGGTCGGACGCCGACTCACGAAGGTCGCCTTCAGCAGCATTGCCGGCGAAGCGACTGGAATCTCCCCTCTCCCTGCGGGAGGGGGATGGGGTTGAGGGCATTTCGGCAGAGGAGCCGGGCTGAAGGCGACTGCCTCTGCCGTCAGCCGGCGCTGAGTTCCTTGAACTTGCCATAGCCGAGAAGCTTATCCTCCCGTGCTTCCAGCAGGGCGTCGAGCTGCTGCTCCTGCGACTGCCGTAGCGCCTCGGTCAGCGCCTTTTTCAGCGTTACCATCATCGCCGGGTGGTCGCGGTGCGCGCCCCCGAGGGGCTCGTTGACGACCTTGTCGATCAACCCGAGCGTCTTCAGCCGCGGCGCGGTGATGCCCAGC
The DNA here is from genome assembly GCA_035601875.1 of Casimicrobiaceae bacterium. Classification (GTDB taxonomy): domain Bacteria; phylum Pseudomonadota; class Gammaproteobacteria; order Burkholderiales; family Casimicrobiaceae; genus PALSA-1003. The sequence goes on from DATNNK010000478.1 coordinate 2,143, forward strand.
GTTTCAGCGGCTTCTTCGGCGTGCGACGCCGATTTCCAGAGGATCGACGCACATCCCTCCGGCGATATCACCGAATAGGTGGCGTATTGGAGCATCAGTGTCAAGTCGCCGATCGCGATGGCCAGCGCTCCGCCTGAACCGCCTTCGCCGATCACGGTGACGATAATCGGCGTCCTCAAGCCGGCCATTTCGTAGAGATTGCGTCCGATGGCCTCGGACTGTCCCCGCTCCTCGGCGCCGATGCCGGGGAATGCTCCCGGCGTATCCACCATAGTGAACAAGGGCAGCCCGAATTTTTCGGCGAGCTTCATCAGGCGCAGCGCCTTGCGATAGCCCTCGGGGCGCGGCATGCCGAAGTTGCGGTGGATTTTTTCCTTGGTGTCGCGGCCCTTCTGGTGGCCGAGGACCATGCAAGACGCGCCGTTGAATCTGGCCAAGCCGCCGACGATCGCCTGATCGTCGCCGTAGCTGCGGTCGCCGTGCAACTCGTGGAAGTCGGTGAAGATCCCCGCGATGTAATCGAGCGTGTACGGTCGCTGTGGATGACGCGCCACTTGTGCGATCTGCCAGGAGGAAAGCTTGCTATAGATCTCCTTGGTCAGTTGCTGGCTTTTCTTGTTGAGCCGGTTGATCTCGTCCGAGATGTCGACCGCGGAGTCTTCGTGCACATAGCGAAGCTCGTCGATCTTGGCTTGCAGATCGGCGATGGGTTGCTCGAAATCGAGAAAGGTTTGTTTCATCGAGCCAGGTTCGACCGGCGTACAGGAGGCGAGGGCGGCATCATAGCGCACGGGCACCGACCGCGGCCATGATGCGCCGCCCGCCCACATCGTAGATCAGCTTGCGCCCCATCGCCAAGTTTGCTCCGGCAACAGGCAAATCCATATCGGCTCCCGCGCTGCTCTATCGCATGCTGTCGGCCGGACGCAGCATCTGAATGTGTGCGATGCCGTCCTCGAGGTACGGCTCGGACGCGGGCCGAAAGCCGAAGTCGGCGTAGAAGCTCTCG
>DATNNK010000479.1:0-10077 GCA_035601875.1 Casimicrobiaceae bacterium
CAGGTCCTCGATCTTCGGCAGCGGCATCGTGCTCGACGTCAGCGCCAGGGTCATGATCGGCGTGTCCGCCGGGTTGACCTTGTTGTAGATGGGCGGCGTCGGCAAGTCGGCGGGGAGGAAGCTTCCCGAAGCGTTTATCGCCGCTTGCACTTCCTGCTCCGCGACGTCGAGCGACAGGTTGAGGTCGAACTGAAGGGTGATGACCGAGGCGCCGCCGGAGCTCGTCGATGACATCTGCTTCAAGCCCGGCATCTGGCCGAACTGGCGCTCGAGCGGCGCGGTGATCGACGAAGTCGTCACATCCGGGCTCGCACCGGGATAGAGCGTGACGATTTGGATCGTCGGATAGTCGACCTGCGGCAGCGCCGAGATCGGCAGCACGCGGTAGGCGATGATGCCAGCCAGCAAGATGGCCAACATCAGCAGCGAAGTCGCTACCGGCCTCAGGATAAAGGGGCGGGAGGGGTTCATCGCGCTCGGTCAGACGATCGTCGACACACGGCTCGCTCGAGAATCAGCCGCCGCTCTTGGAACGACCTTGCCCTTGCCCACCGGCACCCTGTCCGCCCTTGTCCGATTTTGGCGGACCTTTTGGCGGACTCGCCGATTGCGCCGCGCGGGCGTTGGCATCGACCAGTTCGATCTTCGAGCCTTCGCGCAGCTTGTCCGCACCGTCGATGACCACCAGATTTCCCGGCTCGACGCCGCTTTGCACCTCGGTGCTCTCGCCTTCTATCGTGCCGACCTTGACCGGTGTGACCGATACGGTTTGATCCTGCTTGACCAGGAAGACGAAGGTCCCGGGAGCGCCGCGCTGAATAGCCGCCGTAGGAACCAGCGTGGCGTCAGCCTTAGTCTCGACCGCCATGCGCACGTTGACGAACTGATTCGGAAAGAGAACGCCGTCCTGATTGGGAAATTCTGCCCGGAGTTTGACGGTGCCCGTCGTCGTGTCGATTTGATTGTCGAACGTCAGCAGCCGTCCGGTCGCGAGCTTGTTCTTGCCGCTGCGGTCGTACGCCTCGACAGCGACTTCCCCACCACTCTGCGTGCGCTTGACGATGCGGGGAACGTTGTCCTCCGGCACCGGATAGATCACGGTCATCGGCTTGACTTGCGCGATCGTGACGAGTCCGTTCGAGTCCGACGCATGGACCATGTTGCCCGGATCCACCTGCCGCAGGCCCACGCGGCCGCTGATCGGCGCGATGACGCGCGAGTATGTGAGCTGAAGCTTGGCGTTGTCGATCGCGCCCTGATCGGTCGCGACCGTGCCTTGAAATTGGCGAACCAGAGCCTCCTGGGTATCGACCTGCTGCTTGGAGATCGAGTCCTGGGCGAGCAGCGTTCGATAGCGCTCGAGGTCGAGTTGCGCGTTCTTCAGTTGCGCCTGGTCGTGGGCCATCTGCCCGTTGGCCTGGGTCAGCATCACTTCGAACGGGCGAGGATCGATCTGCGCCAACAAGTCGCCGGCCTTGACGTCCTGACCTTCGCGGAATGCGACGGTCATCAGTTGTCCGTCGACGCGGGTGCGCACAACCACCATGTTGCGCGGTGTCACGGTGCCGAGTGCGTCGATGTAGACGTCGATTGGGCCTTTGCGGGCGGGCGCCGCGACGACGGGTATGGCGCGCGCGCTCGGATCCCCCTTGCCGGGGCCGGCCTTGGCCGGGTCCGCCGCTCCGCGGCCAAACCAGAACCAGGCGGCGACTATCACCGCGATCACCACCACGGCGAGAGCGATCCAGCGCCAACGGCGCGCGCGGGGAGCAGGTCGGGTTAGGAGAGGCTGGTCGTCGACCGTGTTCATGCTCGGTGCGCGCCACTCGACGGCTTGCTCGGTCGGCTTTCCGGGATCGCGAGGCTGGTCGTTCATCGCTTATGGACCCTGGTGGGCATGGTGGTTGGATTGTCCGGGTTCTGTCTCGTTCGTTCGAGCAGAGTTGTAACGAAGTGTTTGGCGGCGGCCGATGGCGCGGGGACTCCGGCGCCCCGCCGGCTTCAAGGTCGGCGAGCGAGATGCGGCCGGGTCACCCAAGAGGCTGATCTTACGATAAAATGCACATTCCCGAGGAGCGTTGCAACAGGCCGGTCGGTCGATTCGGACCGCTTCCTCGCCTGCCAGGCTCGGGATTCTTCGCAACGGCGCTCGTTGAACCGCGATTCCAAGCGGGGTGACGAGCGCAATCCACCTCTTCCCCTGTTCCGAGTCGCTGTAGACGAAAGTGACGCATGAACGCTACAACCGATATCAAGAATTTCACCGACTTCAAGGTTGCCAACCTCGAGCTTGCCGCCTGGGGACGCAAGGAAATCGCCATCGCCGAGACAGAGATGCCGGGCTTGATGGCTATTCGCGAGGAATTCGCGGCGACCCAGCCTTTGCGCGGTGCGCGTATCGCCGGCTCGCTACACATGACAATCCAGACCGCGGTGCTGATCGAGACGTTGAAAGCGCTCGGCGCCGACGTGCGCTGGGCCTCGTGCAACATCTATTCGACCCAGGATCACGCGGCAGCGGCCATCGCGACGACCGGAACACCGGTGTTCGCGTACAAGGGCGAGACGCTGGATGAATACTGGGAGTACACGCATCGCGTTTTCGAGTGGCCGCTGCCGAATGGTGGCGCCGGCACGCCGAATATGATCCTCGACGACGGCGGCGACGCGACGCTCCTGGTGCACCTGGGCGCGCAGGCGGAAGGTGATAGGTCGGTGATCGCGCATCCCGCGAACGAGGAGGAGTTCGCGCTGTTCACGGCGATCGCCGGCCACCTGGCGCGCGACCCGCACTTCTATTCGCGCATCCAGGCGAATATCAAGGGCGTAACCGAAGAGACGACGACCGGAGTCAAGCGTCTGTACACCATGCACAAGGAAGGCCGACTGGGCTTTCCCGCGATCAATGTCAACGACTCGGTGACCAAGAGCAAGTTCGACAATCTCTATGGCTGTCGCGAATCGCTTGTCGACGGCATCAAGCGCGCGACCGACGTCATGATCGCCGGCAAGATCGCGCTCGTCTGCGGCTACGGCGACGTAGGCAAAGGCTCGGCGCAGGCGCTGCGCGCGCTGTCGGCGCAGGTGTGGATAGCGGAAATCGATCCGATTTGCGCGCTTCAGGCAGCGATGGAGGGTTATCGCGTGGTGACCATGGACTACGCTGCCGACAAGGCCGATATCTTCGTCACCGCGACCGGCAACATCGACGTGATCACCCACGATCACATGAAGCGGATGAAAAACAACGCCATCGTCTGCAACATCGGCCACTTCGACAACGAGATCGACGTCGCATCGCTCAAGGCCTACACCTGGGACAACATCAAGCCGCAGGTCGACCACATCATCTTTCCCGACGGGAAGCGGATTATCCTGCTCGCCGAGGGGAGGCTGGTGAATCTGGGGTGCGGCACCGGGCATCCGAGCTACGTGATGTCGAGCTCTTTCGCCAATCAGGTGATGGCGCAAATCGAGCTATGGGCCGACACGCGCGAACGCACCGGCAAGTATCCCGTGGGCGTGTACGTGCTGCCCAAGCATCTCGATGAAAAGGTGGCGCGCCTGCAACTGACCAAGCTCGGCGCGATGCTGACGCCGCTCTCCGATAAGCAGGCGCGATACATCGGTGTCGATGTCGCCGGGCCCTACAAGCCCGACAGCTATCGTTATTGAGAGCACGCGCTAGAGGTGGTTCCGACGGTCATCCAATCCGCCGACGCCGGGGGCGGTCGAGCTCAGGGACTCTACAAGGAGATCGTGATGCGACTCTTGCTGGTGTGGCTGGTCAATGCGGTGGCGCTTATCGCGTTGCCTTATCTGATGTCGTCGATCCAGGTCGACTCGTTCGCGGCGGCACTGATTGCGGCGCTGGTGCTCGGCCTCATCAACACGTTTATCCGCCCGCTCTTGGTGCTGCTTACCTTGCCGGCCACCGTGTTGACGCTCGGGCTGTTCATCTTCGTGATCAACGGGCTCTTGTTCTGGTTTGTCGGCTCCTTCGTGCAGGGCTTTCACGTGGCAGGCTTCTGGTCCGCGGTCGGTGGCGCAATCCTGTACAGCATCATTTCCTGGGCGCTGTCGGCTTTGCTGCTTCCCGGCAAGAAATGACTGCCGCATCAACGCGAAGCTAGTGCACCAATGACCGGCGGCGCCGATCGCATCTTCAGCTTCGAGTTCTTTCCGCCAGCGACGCCGCAGGGCGTGGAAAAGCTGGCCGCGACGCGCGCGCAACTGGCGCAGCTCGGGCCCAAGTTCTTCTCCGTGACCTACGGTGCCGGTGGCTCGACTCGCGACCGAACGTTGGAGACGGTGCTGGAGATCCAGAAATCCGGACAGCGCGCGGCTCCGCATATCTCATGCATCGGCTCGACCCGGGAAGGCATCCGGCAGACGCTCGCGACCTACCGCGAGCACGGTATCGGCCACCTCGTCGCCTTGCGCGGCGACCTGCCTTCCGGTAGCGCCGACACGGGTGAGTTTCGCTACGCGAGCGAATTGGTCGAGTTCATCAGAGCTGCCTGCGCCGACTGGTTTCATATCGATGTCGCCTGTTACCCCGAGTATCACCCGCAGGCGAAAAGTCCCGCAGACGACCTCGCGAGCTTCAAGCGCAAGGTCGACGCCGGCGCGAACTCGGCGATCACGCAGTACTTCTTCAACGCCAGCAGCTATTATCATTTTGTCGATGACGCGGCAGCGCTCGGCATTCAGGTGCCGATCGTTCCGGGTGTGATGCCGATCGCGAGCTTTTCCAAGCTCGCGCGCTTTTCGGACGCTTGCGGCGCCGAGATCCCGCGCTGGATTCGCAAGAAGCTGGAGAGTTTCGGCGATGACAGCGCTTCGATCCGCGCCTTTGGCCTCGATGTGGTCACCGACTTGTGCGCCGAGCTGCTGGCGCACGGCGCGCCTGGCCTGCACTTCTACACGCTTAACCAGGCGAGCCTGACGACGATTATCTGGCAACGGCTGGGCTTGTCGTAAGCGCACCTAGCGGTGCGCGCGCAAGGCAAGCGAATTCGCGCGGCGCTGCGGGTCTGGAGCGTTGCTTATCGTACGTCCGAAGGCGCACCGGCTACTTGCCCGGCGTGAAGGAGACGAGCTCCGTGGTCGTGTATTCGGTGCGGATGGTTGCCGAATCGGGGCCGCCATGTAGTTCAATGTATTCGGCATCGCGGACTTCGCGCACGACGCCTTTGACTTCGGGCGCATACCTGACGGAATCGCGACGCGTCGTCTTGCTGCGCCAGAATTCATCATCATCGAGCTGTACGATGCGATAAATCGCCACGGCGTCATAGGTACCGGCCGGCACGGTCACTGGCGCACGGCCCTGCACCTCGCCGTAGATCCGGATATCATCCTTGAGCTGGGTGTCCCGACGAAACGTATCGACGACCTGGCGCCAAGAGCCGCGTTGGCCGATCGGAAAGTCGAGGAGCTTTAGCGAAGGCGAAAAACGCCGGACTTCATCATGGCGCAACGCGCCCACGCGGAGGCCTCCGTCGGCGTCGATCTCCTCGGTTTGCTCGCGGCGGCCGTAACTGTCGACAAACACGCGATGCATGGTCGCGACACCAGCGTTGATCGCGACGACTTGCACGTCGAGCCGGGTCGTCGCCCCGCGGCGAAGGCCGTCGGTGATGCGATATTCCCAGCGGTCACCCACCACGAAGCGCGGCGGGGCGACGTTTTCCCCCAGCGGCTGGCGCGCTGCGCAGGCGCAAAGAATGAGTGCAGCGAGCGTGGCAACGAGGCGTGACAGCGGGAGCGACCGTAACATCGTCAGCATTGAGCTCTCCGGAAGAACCGAGCAGCGTCGGGCCTACCCTTACCCATTATCCGCCATCGGTGATCGCGCCAAGACTCGCGGTCGAGACCAGCTTCATGTACTTGGCGAGCAGTCCGCGCGTGTAGCGCGGCGCCGGAGCCTTCCATCGCGCGCGCCGGCGGTCAAGCTCGCCGTCGTCGACGTTGAGTTGAATGAGCAGGCGGTGCGCATCGACGGTAATCGAGTCGCCTTCGTGCACCAGCGCGATGGTGCCTCCGACGTACGCTTCCGGCGCGACGTGCCCAACCACCATTCCCCACGTACCGCCGGAAAAGCGGCCGTCGGTGATAAGGCCGACACTCTCACCTAAGCCCTGCCCGATCAGCGCCGAAGTCGGCGCAAGCATTTCCTGCATTCCGGGACCGCCTTTCGGACCCTCGTATCGAATCACCATCACATCGCCGGGCTGAATGTTCCTGGCCATGATTGCGTCGAGCGCGGCAGGCTCGGAGTCGAACACGCGTGCGGGGCCCGTGATCGACGGATTCTTAAGGCCCGTTATTTTGGCCACGCAACCCTCCGGCGCGAGATTTCCCCTGAGAATCGCGAGGTGGCCTTGCGGATACATGGGCCGGCTCCACGGACGTATGACCTCCTGATCTGCCCGCGGGTTCTCGTCGACGCCGTCGAGCTCCTCGCCTATCGGCCTGCCGGTGATGGTCATGCACTCGCCGTGCAGCAAGCCATGCGCCAGCAGCATCTTGAGCACTTGCGGTACGCCGCCGGCACGGTTGAAATCGACGGCTACAAACCGGCCCGACGGCTTCAAGTCGCACAGCACCGGCACGCGTTGCCGCATGCGCTCGAAGTCATCGATGGTCCATTCGACTTCCGCTGCGGCGGCAATCGCGAGGTAGTGCAGCACCGCGTTGGTCGATCCGCCGGTCGCCATCACCACCGCGATCGCGTTTTCAATCGATTTGCGGGTAATGATGTCGCGCGGCTTCAGGTCTATCTTGATCGCGTTGACCAGCGTTCGTGCCGACGCCGCTGCGGAGTCGGCTTTCTCGGGATCAGGCGAAGCAAGTTGCGAGCTGCCCAAGAGGCTCATGCCGAGCGCCTCGAACGATGAGGACATGGTATTGGCCGTGTACTGACCTCCGCAGGCGCCGACCGTCGGGCACGCATTCTTTTCGATACCGTCGAAATCTTCCTTCGACATCTTGCCCGCCGCAAAAGCGCCGACCGCCTCGAACGGGCTTACGATGGTGAGCGTCTGCCCTTTCCACATTCCCGGCTTGATCGTCCCCGCGTAGACGAAAATTCCCGGAACATTCATGCGCGCCATCGCCATCATCGCGCCGGGCATGTTCTTGTCGCAACCGCCGACGCAAAGCACGCCGTCCATGCATTGCCCCATCACCGCCACTTCAATCGCGTCGGCGATCACTTCGCGCGACACCAGCGAATACTTCATTCCCTCGGTACCCATGCCGATGCCGTCAGTGACCGTCGGAAAACCGAAAACCTGGGGCTTTGCGTCGGCGGAATTGAGCGCGGCCATCGCGCGATCGACCAGTGGTTGGATCCCGGCGTTGCAGGGATTCATGGTGCTATGACCGTTGGCGACACCGACGATGGGCTTGTCGAAGTCTGCGTCGTCGAAACCGACCGCGCGCAGCATGGCGCGGTTCGGTGACCGGGCGAAGCCCTCGGTGATGATGCGGCTGCGGCGGTTGATCGGCACGGGGTCCACCTCTCTCGTATAATCGTGGCGTTTACAAATTCTAACAAAGCGGGCAGCGATAGAACGACGCCGCGCCGCGCTCCCAATGTTCGTTCATCCTCAGTTCGATCCGGTCGCCGTTCAATTGGGCCCGCTTGCGGTGCGCTGGTATGGGCTCATGTACTTGCTCGCTTTCATGCAGATCGTCATTCTCGGCAAATTCCGCGCGCGTCAGAACCTGCTGACGGGCTGGCATCCGCGCGACGTCGACGACATGCTTTTCTACGGCGTTTTCGGAACGATTCTCGGCGGCCGGCTCGGCTATGTGTTGTTCTACAAGCCGTTCTACTATTTCGAACACCCCGCCGAAGTGCTTGCGATCTGGCAAGGCGGGATGAGTTTCCATGGAGGCTTTCTCGGCGTACTGATCGCGCTCTGGCTCTTTGCCCGCATTCGAAACAAGCGGTGGCTCGAGGTCACGGATTTCGTCGCTCCCTTGGTTCCACTGGGTCTTGCGGCGGGTCGTCTCGGAAACTTCATCAATGGCGAGCTCTGGGGTCGCGTCACCAGCGCCGCTGCGCCATGGGCGGTCTATTTTCCGCAGGCCGCCGCCGAAGACAAAGCCTGGATCAGCGCTTTTCCGCAGGAAGCAGCGGCCCGAGGACTGACCGCGATTTACGAGCAGGTCGGAATGCTTCCGCGGCATCCATCGCAACTCTACGAATTGGCGCTGGAGGGCCTCGTGCTGTTCGTGCTGCTCTGGTTTTATGCGCGCCGCCGGCGGCCGCTCGGAGCTGTTTCCGGGCTGTTCCTGGTCGGTTACGGAAGCTTCCGTTTTTTGATCGAGTACGCGCGAGAGCCGGACAGCTTTCTAGGCCTGCTTGCGATGGGCATGTCCATGGGACAGTGGCTATCGCTGCCGATGATCGTCGTCGGTGTGCTGATGATGCTCTGGGCGTATTGGCGTGTGGGTAAAGCTCAGCCGACCATTTTCGGTCCTTAGCAAACTCACGCTGAGCGGCCTTCAATCAACGCGGCGGTAATCACCGTCGAGCGCATCGGCGCGCCTCGCGCCGAATCCGGCGCCCACCGTCTGCGGCGAGAATGGCGCGCCGACGTTTATCGGCAGCAATAGCAGCAGCAGCGCAATAACGTCGGAGAGAACGCCCGGAAGAATCAGAAACAGCGCCGCCAGGACCTTGCGGCCGCTGTCGAGGAGTCCCCGCATTAATGGCCGATCGCCGCGCAGCGCTGCCAGCGTCCTAGCCCTGAATCCAACTCGCTCGTGGTGCAACAATAAGAGCCCCGCCACGGTCGACGCGAGCATCCACGCCAACGCGGGTATGCCCGTCCACCGCGCGAAGCGCAACGTTGCCAGCACATCGACGACAGGGAAAGCCAGTACAATCAAAAGCACGAGAAAACGCATGGTGACTCCTTGTCACAGCGAACGCCGCCGTCAGCACTGCTGATCCTGACTACGCTGCCTGAGCGCGCGGTGGCGGAGACGTTGGCGAGAGAGCTTCTCGCCGCGCGCCTGGCCGCGTGCATCCACGTCGGTGCGCCGGTGCGTTCACTCTATCACTGGCGCGGCCAAATCGAAACGGCCGACGAAACACCCTTGGCGATAAAGACCCGCGCCGAGCTCTATCCGAAGGTGCAAGCGGCCATTCTTGCGAGCCACCCGTACGAACTTCCCGAAATCGTTGCTGTCCCCATTTCCGATGCCTTACCGGGGTACCTCGACTGGATCGCCGCGGAGACGGCCGCCGATGCGGACTAGCTGCCGCGGGATCATCCTGCATGTCTGGGTCGTGACTGCTCTTACGCTTATGGCCTCGGCGTCGGCTCAGGTGAATCCGCTGGCTCCGGAAAAGGCATTCCGCTTCAGCGCACGGGCGCTCGATCCGCACACTGTCGAGGCTCGATTCAGCATTGCCGACGGATATTACCTGTATCGGGACAAGCTGCACTTTGCGGTCGAGCCGGCAGCTTCAGGTCTCACCGTACCGTCGCTGCCCAACGGCAAAATCAAGGAAGATCAGTTTTTTGGCCGCGTCGAGACCTATCGCGGCAATCTGATGGTGACTCTCCAGTTGCAGGCGACCCCGCCCGGGCAAAAGATCGTGGTTCAGGCCGAATCGCAAGGCTGTGCCGATCTTGGCATCTGCTACCCGCCGAATATCCAGCGCGTTATCGTCGCTCTACCGGCGGCTGGCAGCGCACCCACTCCGTTCGACGAAGCTCCAAAGAAACAATGGTTCAAGTAGAGTGTGGGTGTTCACTCTTAACCGAGCCTACCGGTGAGATTCGCTAGACAATGGGTTTGGATGGCTTCCGCCGCGCTCCTTGCACTTGCCGGCGGTGTGGCGCTTGCCGTCTGGGACCGCGCGCCGCGCGACGCAAGCGCGCTTTTTTCGCTGTCGCTGCCAGATACCTCCGGTCGACAGCAATCACTTTCCCAGTGGCGAGGCAAGGTGGTGGTGGTCAATTTCTGGGCGACCTGGTGTGCGCCCTGTCGCGAGGAGATGCCTGAGTTTGTGCGCGCACAGCGCGAGTTCGGACCCAGGGGCTTGCAATT
>DATNNK010000480.1:0-4139 GCA_035601875.1 Casimicrobiaceae bacterium
AGCTTACGCTTTTCCCGGCGTCTTCGGCCGCCCCGCGCACCGTTGTTTGCGGACGAGGTTACGTGTTACCGGAGCGCGATGGCGAGGTCGTCACGGGCGCAAGCTACGATCTTGCCGACGACGCAATGGAACCGGATGACGCCCGCCACGCCGCCAACTTGCATCGCGCCGAGCGGCTTCTTCCCGGAATCACCGCGAAGGTAGACATGATGTCGTTGCGAGGCGAGGTTGGCATGCGCTGCGTCGCACGGGATCGCATGCCCATGGTGGGGCAGATGGTCGACGTCGATCGCGCTCGCGCAATTGCGGACACACTGAGCGGTGCCCACGCGAGCGACATGCCGCGCCTGCCCGGACTCTTCTGCGCCATTGCATTCGCGTCCCGCGGCCTGGCCTGGACGGCGCTTGCCGCCGAGTGCGTCGCGAGCCAGCTCGAGGGGGAGCTCTTGCCGCTCGAAGCAACGCTTGTCGACGCGATCGATCCGGGCCGGTTCGCCGTCAAGCGGGCTCGCCGGGGAACGCTATAGCGGTTGCGGCGCTTGCACCCGACTATATTTTCATTCGCCCGTCACACCGCTAGGTGCGGCGCGCCTCGCGCGCGATAATATTGTTCATGGCAAAAACAGACTCCCGCGCGTCCTCGCCCATTGTCGCGCTGCTCAAACCGCATACCAAGAATCTCGGCGGCTTCGAGGTGCAGCGTCTTCTGCCTTCGATCGAGGCGCAGATGGTCGGACCGTTTATCTTTTTCGACCATTTCGGTCCGGCGAGCTTCCCGCCCGGCGAGGGCGTGGACGTGCGTCCGCACCCGCATATCGGGCTGGCCACGGTGACCTATCTTTTTGAAGGCGCGATGATGCATCGCGACAGTCTGGGCAGCGTTCAGCGGATCGAACCGGGCGACGTCAACTGGATGACTGCGGGCGCCGGCATCGTGCATTCGGAACGCACCTCGCCGGAAGACCGCGCGTCCGGGCATCGCCTGCACGGACTGCAGACCTGGGTAGCGCTACCCAAGGCTCACGAGCAGGGCGAGCCGTCGTTTGCCCACTATGCCAGCGCGTTGCTACCGCAGATCGCCCTGCCGGGAGTGACCATGCGCCTGATCGCGGGCACGGCGTTCGGCCAGCGCTCTCCTGCGTCGACATTTTCTCCCATGTTCTATGTCGCCGCGGATATGGAGGCTGGCTCGGCCTTCGATCTGTATCCCGAGCACGAGGAACGCGGCGTCTACGCCATCGACGGTGAACTCGTCATCGCCGGCGAAGGGCTTCCCGCACGTCACATGGCGGTGCTGAAACCGTGGAGCACCGTCCGGATCGAAGCCCGCTCGCGCGTCCTTCTGGTGCTCCTCGGCGGCAGCAGGCTGGATGGCGAGCGCTTGATCTGGTGGAACTTTGTCGCCAGCTCGAAGGACCTGATCGACTCCGCGAGCGCGCGCTGGCGCGAGCGAAAGTTTGCGCCCGTGCCCGACGAGACGGAGTTCATTCCATTACCGGAAGAGCCCCGCCCGACGGGAACGCTGCTGTGACGCGCTTAAGCCGGGAAGCTAAGCCGGCACCGTCTGCCTGATTTCGCCCTTCAATCCGGCCGCCTTGCGAAGCATGTCGGCGCGGTCGATATTTTCCCACGTGAACTCGGGCTCGTCGCGCCCGAAATGCCCGTAGGCCGCGGTCTTGAGATAAATCGGCCGCAGCAAATCGAGCATCTGGATGATGCCCTTGGGCCGAAGGTCGAAGTGGGTGGTGACCAGCTCGGCAATTTTGGCGTCGGGGATCTTGCCCGTGCCCTCGGTGTAAACGGTGACATTGATCGGCTGCGCGACGCCGATCGCATACGAAAGCTGCACCTGGCACTGGCGTGCAATGCCGGCGGCGACAATGTTCTTGGCAACGTAGCGGGCTGCATACGCGGCCGAGCGGTCCACCTTGGACGGATCCTTGCCGGAAAACGCGCCGCCGCCATGCGGCGCGGCGCCGCCGTAAGTGTCGACGATGATCTTGCGGCCGGTCAATCCCGCGTCGCCATGCGGGCCGCCAATTTCGAAGCGTCCGGTGGGATTGACCAGATATTTGGTGTCGATCAGCATTTCGCTCGGCAGCACCGGCTTGATGATTTCCTCCACCACCGCTTCCATCAATTCCTTCTGCTTGTGATTCATGCTCGGATGATGCTGGGTCGACAGCACCACCGTGTCGACCCTCTTCGGCCGACCGTCGACGTAGCGCACCGTCACCTGCGATTTCGCGTCCGGCCGCAGCCACGGGAGCCGGCCATCGCGGCGGACTTCGCTCTGGCGCTGCACCAGGCGGTGCGCGTAATAAATCGGAAACGGCATCAGCGAGGGAGTCTCGTCGCACGCATAACCGAACATCAGGCCCTGATCGCCCGCGCCCTGATTCATGTACTCCTCGGACGTGCGATCGACGCCGCGTGCGATATCGGGCGACTGCCTTCCATAGCAGACCATGACCGCGCAGCCCACGGCATCAAAGCGCAGCTCGGGGTCGTTGTATCCGATGCGATGGATGGTGTCGCGGGCAATACGCGCATAATCGTGCTTGTGATCGGTCGTGATTTCGCCGGTCATGACCACCAGCCCGGTCGACACCAGCGTCTCCGCCGCCACCCGGGCGTGCGGATCCTGCGCTAGAATCGCATCGAGCACGGCGTCGGAAATCTGGTCCGCAACCTTGTCCGGATGGCCCTCCGAGACCGACTCCGACGTAAACAGAAACTCACCCATCGCTTCTCCCTGCGTAGATTATTCGAAGATGTCTGGAAATGCGTGGAGATTGCGCGCGCTCCACGGGGGCAACGGCGCAAAGACTTGAATTCTACCAAATCCCAGGGGACCGGCGTTGGCGACGCTGGCGGGCCGGTCGAAAACCTCCGGCAATCCGCCGTCAGTGCCGTCACCGCCGAGCAAATAGAGCGCGCGGCACAGTTGCTGCACGCCGGAGCGCTGATCGCGTTTCCCACCGAAACCGTGTACGGGCTAGGCGCGGACGCGCGCAACGCCGACGCGGTGCGACGGATCTTTGCCGCCAAGGGACGGCCTGCCGACCATCCGGTCATCGTGCATCTGGCCAGCGCCGCTCTGATGCCGCGTTGGGCGCGATCGATCGGCGCCGGCGCGGAAGCCCTGGCGCAGGCGTTTTGGCCGGGGCCATTGACCTTGATACTGCCGCGCGCGAGAACGGTGCTGGACGTCGTGACCGGCGGTCAGGACAGCGTGGGCTTGCGCGTTCCCGGTCATCCGGTCGCACAAGCGCTGCTGGCGCGATTGCTGGATCTCGGCGGTGACGGCATCGCCGCCCCATCCGCCAACCGTTTTGGCCGCATCAGCGCAACGAATGCGCGTCATGTCGCCGACGAGTTTGGAGACGCGGTCGCGATGGTGCTCGACGGGGGCTCGAGCCGGCACGGCATCGAATCCACCATCGTCGACCTCACCTCGGGCGAACCGGCGCTGCTTCGCCCCGGAGCGATCACCGTCGAGGCGCTCGGCCGCGTTCTCGGCTCTGCGCTGCGGTTGCCAAGCTCGCAGTCCCCCAGAGCCTCCGGCACGCTCGCCTCGCATTACGCGCCGCTGACGGCGGCGCGGCTCATTGCGCCGCACGAGCTCATCCACGCGCTTTCCGCCTTGACCAAACCCGTCGCGCGCATCGCGGTGCTGGCGCGCTCCGTCGCGAAGCCGATGGAATTCTCAGGATCCTGGATCGACGCACCCCGAGAAAGCGCGGCTTACGCTCAGGGGCTCTACGCCAACTTGCGCACCCTCGACACGCGCGGCGCCGACGAAATCTGGATCGAGACGCCGCCCGACGGTCCCGATTGGGTCGCGGTCAACGATCGGCTGCGCAGAGCAACGCATCGGCAGTGAGGCGCGAGCCGCCCGACGAGGGCCGCCGCGAAGCGGGGATCGGCGGGGAATTGGCAGTCGACGCCTGAGGCCGACGACTCGGCGATTGATATCCCGTCGAATGTCGAGGAGGCCGACCCTGGCCCCCGCGGTAAGCGGTCAGCACTGGCCCGCGAATGCGCGGGCCAGGAATGGCGCGATCGCCGCCACCAGTTCCTTTTGCCGGTTATCCATGTAGTGGTCGGTTCCGGCGATGAGCACCTGTTTCGAGCAC
>DATNNK010000481.1:0-6985 GCA_035601875.1 Casimicrobiaceae bacterium
TCGCGCGTGCGGTCGTCTGCAACCAGGAGGGATATGCGGCGAGGATTTTCGACGGTGCGCGCACGGAGGGCATAATAACCGGCAAGTGTACCTAGTCCGAAATTCGCTCGATAGTTCGCGGCCTCATTGGGCAACGCGCAGCCGTCAGGCCGCGTTGCTCGGCCTCACCGTAGCAAAGGGTACGCTTTCGGCCTCGCGCCTTGCCTGACCGCCGTTTTCATCCGCTCCTTTATCTTCGGAACTTCAGACTCAGTACACTACCCTCATATCGAAAGGGACGGTCGCCGCATTGGGATCTTCGATGGACCTCGCCGAGGCGCTCGAGTTCAGCCAGTACGCGAGTCGCCTTCGCGCCGCACGGCCCGAGTTTTTCGCCGCCGTCACCGCAACCCTGGAAGCGCCCTTCGGCATCAGCGAGAGCGATGCCGCGGCGCTGCAACGCGCATCCGACTCAGCCGCGTTGAACCTTTTGCTTCGCCAGCTGCGGCAGAGAGTGTTCCTCGGCACGCTGTTGCGCGACCTGACCGGTCGCGCCGACCTGCTCGAAGTGTGTGCTGCAATGACCCGATTGGCCGAGGTCGCGATTTCAGAGACGGTCGCGGGGCATCACCGGTGGCTGGCGGAAACGCACGGCAATCCAATCGGTGCCGAGAGCGGATCCGATCAGAAGCTCATCGTCGTCGGCATGGGCAAGCTCGGAGGCGGCGAGCTTAACGCTTCATCGGACATCGATCTGGTGTTCGTCTACCCCGAAGCGGGAACGACCGACGGATCCAAACCGCTCGCCAACCAGGAATTCTTCGAACGCCTCGGCCGCAGGGTGATCGCCACGCTTAACGAGGTGACGGCGGAGGGATTCGTGTTCCGGGTCGACATGCGCCTGCGACCCTATGGCGACGCGGGCCCGCTTTGCTCGTCGTTCGTGGCGCTGGAAACCTATCTGATAGCACAGGGGAGGACTTGGGAGCGCTATGCCTGGCTGAAAGCACGAGCGCTGACCGGGGAGCAGGGCGAAGCGCTCGAGCGGCTGGTCGAGCCATTCGTGTTTCGAAAATATCTCGATTACGACGCTTACAGCGGCTTGCGCGATGTTCATCGCCAGATCCGCGGCCAGGGT
The DNA here is from genome assembly GCA_035601875.1 of Casimicrobiaceae bacterium. Lineage (GTDB taxonomy): Bacteria > Pseudomonadota > Gammaproteobacteria > Burkholderiales > Casimicrobiaceae > PALSA-1003. The sequence goes on from DATNNK010000481.1 coordinate 1,118, forward strand.
CGGCGCAAGGATTACGCGTCCAACATCAAGCTCGGCCCCGGCGGCATCCGCGAAATCGAATTCATCGTCCAGGCGTTGCAGTTGGTACGCGGCGGGCGCGAGCCCGCGTTGCGCCGGCGCGGGACACTTCCGGCGCTGGCGGCGCTGGCGGCGCGCGGACTGCTGCCGTCGGCCGCGGTGGCCGAGCTGGGCGATGCCTACGTCTTCCTGCGCGACGTCGAGCACCGGCTGCAGTATCGCGACGATGCCCAGACGCATGAATTGCCGGCCGACGTCGAATCGAGATCCGCGCTCGCCCGGGCCTGCGGTTTCGCCGACGGGAACCCTTTTGCCTTCGCGCTCGGCCGCCATCGTGACGCGGTCGATCGTCATTTCGACGCTCTTTTCGGCGATGCCGACGATGAGGAAGAGGATGCGTTCGCGGCGTTGTGCAGGGACCCTGTCGACAATGCATTGCATGGCGCGTTGCTCGAGGATGCGGGCTTCGCGGATCCGCCGGCTCTTCTCGCCCAGCTCACCCGGGTCCGCAACAGCGCGCGCTATATGCAGCTGCCTCCCGCGTCGCGGCGGCGTTTCGACGCGCTTCTGCCGCAGCTGTTGCGCGTGGCGGGGCAGACCGGGCAACCGCAGGAAGTTTTCATCCGACTGCTCGTGCTGCTCGAGACGATCAGCGGACGCAGCGCCTATCTTGCGCTTCTGGTCGAGCACCCGCCGGTGCTTCCGCGCCTGGCCCATTTGCTGAGCGCAAGCGCGTGGGCCGCGGAGTACCTGACGCGGCATCCTATTTTGCTCGACGAGCTGCTGGACAGCGGCGCGCTGCTCACCGAGCCCGATTGGCAGGATTGGCGCGCCGAGCTCGCAATTCAGCTTTCGGCTCACGATGGCGACCCGGAACGCCAGATCGACGCCTTGCGGCACTTTCAGCAGGCGCAGACGTTTCGCTTGCTGGTCCAGGACCTCGACGGCAGGCTGTCGATCGAGCGGCTGGCCGACCACCTGTCCGCACTCGCCGATATCGTGCTCGAGGCAACGCTCAAGCAATGCTGGGCGCAGCTGCAGGGCAAGGATGCGCCGCCGCCCAAGTTTGCCATCGTCGGATACGGGAAGCTCGGCGGCAAGGAGCTCGGCTACGCCTCCGACCTCGATCTCGTTTTCTTATACGACGACCTCGACGAAGCCGCGCCGCAACGCTATGCGCGGCTGGCGCAGCGATTCAACACCGCGGTGACCAGCATGACCGGGGCCGGGCGCCTGTACGAGACCGATCTTCGATTGCGCCCCGATGGGGCGAGCGGGTTGCTGGTTTCGAGCCTTACGGCCTTTCGCAACTACCAGCGCGAGCACGCATGGACCTGGGAGCACCAGGCGTTGACCCGCGCCCGCTTCGTCGCTGGCGACGCGGCCGTCGGCGCAGCCTTCGAGGTGGAGCGCGAAATCATACTGCGCCTGCCGCGCGAGTTGGCCAAGCTACGAACCGACGTCATGACCATGCGCCAACGGATGTATGCCGCGCATCCGAATCGCAGCCCACTCTTCGATCTCAAGCACGACCGAGGCGGCATGGTGGACATCGAATTCGCGGTCCAGTTTCTGATCCTTGCACACGCGCACGCCGAGCGCGAGCTAACCAGGAATGTCGGCAACATCGCTCTCCTCGGCACCTGTGCGCAACTGGGCCTGGTGCCTTCGAGCCTCGCGTTGGCGGCGGCGGCGGCCTATCGCGAGTATCGCCGGCTGCAGCATCAGGTCCGCCTTCAAGGTGCTCGCGAAGCTCGCGTCGAAGCCGATGCGCAGACGCCGAGGCGGGAAGCGGTTGCCGCGTTGTGGGACGCCGTCTTCGGTAGCGCGTGGACCGAGGGGCCGGCGGAAATCGGATAAAATGTATTTTTTCACGCTAGCCTAAGGTCTTGCGATGTCGATGTCCGACCGCGACGGGTTCATCTGGTACGACGGCAAGCTTGTGCCCTGGCGCGATGCGACCACGCACGTGCTGACCCATTCGCTGCACTACGGTCTCGCGGTGTTCGAGGGCGTGCGCGCGTACAAGACCGGCAAAGCAACGGCGATTTTTCGCCTGGCGGAACATACCCAGCGTTTGTTCAATTCGGCCCGTATCTATCTGATGCAGATTCCGTATGAAAAGGAGCAGCTAATGGCCGCCCAACGCGAAGTCGTGCGCGCCAACAAGCTCGATTCGTGCTATCTGCGGCCGATCGCCTTTTACGGCTCCGAAAAGATGGGCGTCTCGCCGAAGGGGGCCAAGGTGCACGTCGCGATCGCGGCGTGGCCGTGGGGGGCGTACCTCGGCGCGGAGGCGCTCGAAAAAGGCATCCGCGTCAAGACCTCGTCCTTTGCCAGGCACCATATCAACGTCACCATGGCCCGGGCAAAATTTGCCGGCACCTATGCCAATTCCATCCTCGCCAATCAGGAAGCGACCATGGACGGCTACGACGAAGCCTTGCTGCTCGACGTCGACGGCTTCGTTGCCGAGGGCTCCGGCGAAAATCTCTTTGTGGTCAAGAACGGCAAGCTCTACGAGCCGGAGCTCACCTCGGCCTTGGTCGGCATCACCCGCGATTCGGTGATTACGCTCGCCAACGATCTCGGAATCGAAGTGCAGGCGAAGCGCATGACGCGCGACGACGTGTACATCGCCGACGAGGCATTCTTTACCGGCACCGCGGCGGAGGTGACGCCGATTCGCGAGCTCGACAATCGGCCGATCGGCAACGGCGGGTCCGGTCCGATCACCAAGAAGCTGCAGTCGCTTTTTTTCGATGCCGTCAATGGCAGGAGTCCGAAATATAAATCCTGGCTGACGCCGGTCTAGAGCGAGCACTGGACAAGCGATGGCTGACACCGCCGGCACCGCGCCTTCCGTCGTCGATGTGACGCCGGCAGACATGCCTCTCTATTGTCCGAACCCCGCAATGCCGCTGTGGTCGAGTCATCCGCGCGTGTTCCTCGATGTCGGTGTGACGGGCGAAGCAATGTGCCCCTATTGCGGCACGCGCTACCGACTGCGCGGCGGTCCGGCGCGCCACGGAACCTGAAGACACGCGCGTCTCGCCTGTAAAAACGCGCTTCGGCGCACGCATTGGACCGCGGCAAGCTCGATGCCTGAACGCATTCTGATCGTCGCGCCGTCGTGGGTCGGCGACGCAATCCTGTCCGAACCTTTGGTCGCGGTGCTGCGCGAGCCACTCGCGGAGCCGATCGTCGACGTGCTCGCTCCGCCCTGGTGCGCGCCGATCTACCAACGCATGCGGGGGATTCGCAACGTCATCGAGAATCCGGTCGGGCATCGGGAGCTCGGCCTGGCCAAGCGCAGGGCGCTGGCGGCGTCACTGCGAGAGCGTGCTTACACGCGCGCGCTCGTTCTCCCGAATTCATTCAAGTCGGCGCTGATTCCGTGGCTCGCTCGGATTCCGCGGCGAACTGGCTACGTCGGCGAAGCGCGCGGGATATTGTTGAACGACGTTCGCAGGCTCGATCGCAAGGCGTATCCACGACTGGTCGACCGTTTCGTTGCCTTGGCCGCGAACCCGGGCGAGATGCTGCCGACGGCCTCCGCACCGGTACTGGTGCCCGATGCGGGCAACGCGGCCGACGCGATCCGCGCGCTGGGACTGGCGACCCGGCGGCCGGTGGCGATCTTCTGCCCGGGCGCCGAGTACGGCCCCGCCAAGCGTTGGCCGACGGAGCATTTCGTGACCCTGGCTCGACGCTTGATCGACTCGGGCTACGCCGTGTGGGTGATCGGTTCCCCCAACGATCAGCTTGCCGCGGAGCCGCTCGCCGCGCTGGTTCCGGAAATACGCAACGCCTGCGGGCGCACCGACCTCGGGACCGCGATCGATCTTCTCGCCACTGCCAAGGTCGTGGTCAGCAACGACTCGGGGCTGATGCACGCCGCCGCGGCGGTCGGCGTTGCGCTGGTGGCCCTGTTCGGCTCGTCGAGCCCGGAATACACTCCCCCTCTGTCGCCGCTTGCCCGCGTCGCCCGCATCGACATCGTCTGCAGCCCATGTTTTCAGCGCGTATGCCCGCTCGGGCACTTCAAGTGCATGCGCGAGCTGTCGCCCAATGTTGTGTATGATCTGGCGCGCCTTGGCGAAAGCAAGACTAACCACGATCGCTCTCGCGATTTGAATTGATGAACTGATGGCAAAGGTCCGGACACCGACCATTTTCACCACGCCTCAGGACGCGGCCACGGCGTTTTATCGCGCCTTCGAGGCCAAGGACATCGATGCCATGATGGCTGCCTGGGCGGAGGACGAAGATATCGTGTGCGTTCATCCTGGCGGCCCGCGTCTGGTTGGATTCGACGCGGTTCGAGTTGGCTGGGAACAGATATTCGCCGGCGAGACAAAACTGTTGTTTCGCCTGGAAGAGCTGGTGGTGCTCGAGACCGTCGGCATGGCGCTGCAGAGCGCAATCGAACAGGTCACGGTCGGCGATAACCCCACGCCACGCGGCACCGCCATCGCGAGCAATGTCTTTCTGCGCACCCCGTCGGGATGGCGCATTGTCTTGCACCACGCGTCACCGGCGCCGACGATGACCATCGCCTCCCCTGCGGGTCCGCTGCACTAGCGGACTCAAGTCCTTTCGGACCGGGGCCGGCGCGAATAATTTCGTTGCTAGACGGTGCCGCCGATGGTCAGGCCGTCAATGCGCAGCGTTGGCTGGCCAACGCCGACCGGCACGCTCTGGCCGTCCTTGCCACAAGTGCCGACCCCGGCATCAAGCGCCAGGTCGTTGCCGATCATCGAGACCCGGGTCAGTGCGTCCGGGCCATTGCCGATGAGCGTCGCCCCCTTCACCGGATAGGTGAGCTTGCCGTTTTCGATCCTCCATGCCTCGGCGGTCGAGAACACGAACTTTCCGTTGGTGATGTCGACCTGACCGCCACCGAAGTTCACCGCATATAACCCATCGGCGACGGATTCGATAATCGAGGCCGGATCGCAATCGCCTGCCAGCATGATGGTGTTGGTCATGCGCGGCATCGGCATGTGCGCGAACGATTCGCGCCTGCCGTTGCCCGTCGGCGATACGCCCATCAGCCGCGCATTCAAGGCGTCCTGCATGTAGCCCTGCAGAATCCCGTCTTCGATCAGCACCGTTCGCTGCGTCGGGTTGCCCTCGTCATCGATGTTGAGCGAGCCTCGACGTTGGGCGATGGTGCCGTCATCGACGACCGTGACGCCCTTGGCGGCCACTCGCTCTCCGACGCGCCCGGAAAACGCCGACGTTGCCTTGCGATTGAAGTCTCCCTCCAGACCGTGACCGATCGCTTCGTGCAGCAGAATGCCCGGCCAACCCGGCCCGAGCACTACGGTCATCGTGCCAGCGGGTGCGGCCTGCGCTCTGAGGTTGAGCAGCGCCTGATCGACCGCCTGCTTGGCGTACTCCTGCAGAATCGATTCGGTGAAATAGCCGTAGTCGACGCGGCCGCCTCCGCCGCCCATGCCCTGCTCCCGCTTGCCGGCTTCCTCGACGATGACATTCAGCGACAGCCGCACCAGCGGCCTTACGTCGGCCGCGATAAGCCCGTCGCTGCGCGCGACGAGGATGGCTTCATATTCGCCCGCGAGTGACGCCATCACCTGCGTGACGCGAGGGTCGCGAGCGCGAGCGATCCGTTCAAGCCGCTCGAGCAGCGAGACCTTTTCGGCGTCGCTCAACGCGGCGACGGGATCGCTGGGTGAATACAACACGTGCGTGCCGCCGAGCCTGTCGAGCGCGGCCACCGCGGATTGGCCTTGCCGCCCGATGGCACGGGTCGCGGTTGCGGCCTTGGTCAGTGCGTCAAGACTGATGTCGTCGGAGTACGCGAACGCAGTCTTCTCGCCGGAC
>DATNNK010000482.1:0-2646 GCA_035601875.1 Casimicrobiaceae bacterium
GCCGTCGTCGCGAGCAATCTCCGCCGGACGGTTGCGCCTGCACCAGTCGTAGAACGCGTGGCGCACGATAGTCAGGAACCACGCCCGCGCATCGTTGCCGTGCAACGCGCCGATGTATTTGAGCGCGCGGACGCATGCCTCCTGCACCACATCCTCGGCGTCATCGGGATTGCGCGTCAGCTCATTTGCCACATCGTGGGCGGCGTCAACGTGGGGCAGGACCAGCTCTTCGAAACGATTAACGTCGGACAAGCGAATGTTCCTCGCTTCGCTGCCTAACTCGCGAAAGCCGCAGCTCCCGAGCGCGACACACGCGCAACAGGCATCGAACCAGAAGTAGTCTCTTGATGCATGACTCCCTGGAGGAGCGATTGGAGCGGCATAAAGCCACCCCAATTGCTTGTCTGATTTCACGAACTGCTGCGGATCACGTCACGCATCAGGCTCCGGAGTCCCGCGCACGCCCGACGCAGCTTTCCGGAGAGGTGGCCCCACTCGCTCTTGACGGTAAGGTCTTTGTCCACTCCGCGGACGACGCCTGAGCCAATTTCGAAGTGCGACGCGAGGCGGTGGTAAAAAGAGGGCCGGACGAGCCGGCCCAGTGCTATCGCATGCCCAGTGGCAAGCGGGTCGATATCACCAGTGGATGCCCGCTGGTGCGCCTTAGGGGCGGAAGAATTTTGCCAACCGGGCCGAGAACGTTTCCTTGCTCGGGGTCTGCGCGACGGTAGCTTCGTTGGTTGATGCCATCGCCGTGTTCGCCGATTCGCTCGGAGCTTGCCACACGGCCAGTGTGGACGACGACAACCCCTGCAGTTCACGCTCGGTCAAGCCATTCGGGTGGCTCTGGCGCCACGATGGATCTGCGGGTGCGCTAGCGAACACTGGCGGATTGAATTCCGGGGAGGATGCGGCTAATCCCGACGCCGACAACGCCTGCAGTTCATGGTCGGTCAGGCCATTTGGGTGGCTCTGCCGCCACGATGGGGCCGCGGGCGCGTTGCTCGCGACGGGCCGGTTGAATTGCCCCGGATTCCCCAAGTTCTGGCCACCATTGAAGTACTTATACGAATCGCCGGTGAACGGACTCATGCTGCTGTCGTCGGCCAGCGCGACGCCGGACGTGCCAAGTGCGAGCGCCGTTGCGATTACCAATTGCTTGCTCAGTGAGTACGGTTTGCGAGACATGCCTTGCTCCTTTACGGATAACAACGTGATGTTTCTACGGTCGGCATGGATAAGGAAGTTCTGCCGCCGAGCAATCGCGCGTCCCGGGATGGCCATACTGTCTTTGCACCAGGGTTTCGAGCTTCAGTGCCATCGGTGACGCGTGTTCGCATACCTGTCAGACCGCAGCAGCATGTCTGATATGCCTTTTGGAATAACAAAGGCTCTTTGCCGGTAGCGGCGACGGTGCCGATGGACGAGCGCCCATCTTGCGGCGCAGGCAAGGGTTCGGTTGCTTCGGGCTAAGTCAGCGAGTGGTCTTGCCCATCGCGCCTTGGAAGGAGCGAAACCGAGGCAGAAGCCACGGCTCGCTGTGCGGCGACGCTGGCTAGGGCGCGGCGTCTGCGCGCGCGAGCCGCTGGACGAATGCGGTTAGCACGTCGGCGCTGACGTCGGACACCGCGAGCCAATCCATCCCAGAGCCGCTCGCGTGCGCGACATTGAAGCCGCGCACGGTCCGTAGCGCCGTCGGCGGCGCATGAGCCGACTCAGGACGGACAAAAACGTCAATCGTGTGTTGGCGATAGCGATAGACCAGCGTCGCGATCGGCTGCCGCTCGAGGGTATCAAGCCTACCTCCGGTCAACGCAAATCCCTCGTTGGCCAAGTCCTGCACCGGCGGCGAATAGTCGAGCCGCGCGGATAGCCACGGCTTGACCGTATGGCGGTCGGATGATGCGACCTCGATCAGATGGTTTCCGAGCGTCGCCCGAACGTGGGTCGCCACGGCATCGACGGCGAGATCTTCGTTCGTTCGCCAATCGATGACCGCGGTGCCGAGGACCCATGCGAGCATAGTTGCCGTGCAGCCGGCGAGCGCGCCCCCGGTGAGCCAGCGCCAGCGGTCAGTCGCGGGGCGCGGTCGAGACGGTAGCGCCGCACGCACGGCTTCGAGGGTGGCGTGCACCCGCGACCGCAGTGCCGGCGACGCCGGGAAGTAGGGTACTTCGGCGCGAAGCCGCGCGCGCAGTGCGAGCACTCTCTCGTACTGGGTCGCGCAGCCGGCACAGCTGCGCAGATGCCTTTTGAGCAAATGGCTTCGCAGCCCATCAATTTCGCCGTCCGCACACGCATCGATCAGCGTTGCCGCTTCATTGCAATTCATCGTACACCTCCGGACGTTCGCTCGCCGACTACGTGCATCAGCGGTGAGCGCTGCAGCAAGCTGCGGGCGCGCGCCAGCCGGGACATCACCGTGCCAACGGGGATGTCAGCAATTCGGGCGATTTCCTTGTATGACAGCTCCTCCAGTTCACGCAAAATCAACACCTCTCGATAAACCAGCGGCAGCTCCGCAACCGCGTTCGCAAGCAACCGCGACTCAGCGCCGCGCAGCGCCGCCTGCTCCGGATCGATGGCCGCATCGTCGATGGCCATTTCGATGGCGGTGCCGTCGTCGCGAGCAATCTCCGCCGGACG
>DATNNK010000483.1:0-3776 GCA_035601875.1 Casimicrobiaceae bacterium
GCGGGACAGCAAGGAGCACGTGGCCGACAATCGCCGCGGCGGTGACGGTGGTGCAGCAGTGCTTCCCGGGCGCAAAGGTGTGGCTGCTGGGATTGAGCAACGGTTCGTGATCAGCCGCGCATGCGGGTGCGGCGTTACAGGATAAGTTGGCAGGCGTAATTCTGATGTCGGTGGCGCAAGGCGCGTTCGCGACCCGGGGCTTTGCGGGCATCAGGATTTCGGTGCTGGTGGTGCAACACCGGCGCGACGCGTGCCTGCCGTCGAGGCGCAGGCGAGATGGCACACGTTGATAACGGTCGACGATGCGCGGTTGCCGAGGCCGGGAACGAGGAGAGAGTGCAGCGGCAGCGCGGCGCATGGCTTCCACGGCAGCGAAGTCGCGGTGATGGCGGCAGTGGCACAGTGGATCAACACCGGCACGGCGCCGGGCTACATCAACCAGGAGAAGGCGCAGTAACAGGACGAAACGAATTACGGCAGACGAACGAAGCGAGAGCTCCTCAAAATGAGCCCGCCTCGAGCGTCGAACAAGCGCCCCGCGCGACCCGGACAGGAACGGTTGCAATGCTCGCGGAGCGACATGCCAGGAAGCAGCAAAGGGTTGCAGGCAAGTGCAGGACGGCAGCGTTGTTCTGGCAACCAACGGAGAGGAGCCAGTCGATGGCCCAGTACGAGCATGTTCCATGTCATGTGGTGGATGCGCGCTATCTAGGAGATTACAAGGTCTGGTTGGAGTTCAACGACGGTCGCAAAGGCGTGGTCGATCTCGCCGACGAGCTGTACGGCGACGAGTTCGAATCGCTGCGCGACCGGGATCGGTTCGCGGCGTTCGTGCTCGATTACGGACTCGCGACCATTGCCTGGGAGAACGGCGTCGATTTCGCGCCGGCTTACCTCTATGAAAGGCTGAACGCGGTGCATTAGGAAATCCAGAAGAAGTGCTTACCAGAGCCTCTCCGGCGCGGAGAGGAAGACGCTTCGGCGTCGAGTTTCCGCCCAAGGGTGGCGAGGGCCCGTCTCCCGGTAAAAAGGACTTGAAATAGCAGCAAAAGCAACCATTAATGACTTAGGACAAAGAAAAATTCCCCGCCGGCTCTATCGGTGAGCCGTGCGGAGAAAAAGGCCCGTGAGCGCAGTACCGGGCCGATACAGGACAGGAAGCGAGACATGAGTATGCTGACTTTCGAAGACGATTTCGTGACACCCGGGGCGCCGCGCCCGATGCCGGAATCGGCGGACGCGGTCGGCGCGCAGACCTCGCTGGCCGTCTACGGCGGCATCCTCTCGCGCGAGCCGGTGCACGATCTCGACGCCGAGGCGCAGGCGCTCTCCAACGGCTTTCACCGCGTGCGCGCCGAGGACAAGCGCGTCATCAACGCGCAGTCCGACGTCAACCAGCTCGTCCCCTTCAAGTACAAGTGGGCGTGGGACAAGTACCTCTCCGCGTGCGCCAACCACTGGATGCCGCAGGAGATCAACATGCAGCGCGACATCGAGCTGTGGAAGAACCCCAACGGATTGACCGACGACGAGCGGCTGATCGTCAAGCGCAACCTGGGCTTCTTCGTCACCGCCGATTCGCTCGCCGCCAACAATATCGTGCTGGGCACCTATCGCCACATCACTGCGCCGGAGTGCCGGCAGTACCTGCTGCGCCAGGCGTTCGAGGAGGCGATCCACACCCACGCCTATCAGTACATCGTCGAGAGCCTGGGCCTGAACGAAGCGGAGATCTTCAACGCCTACCACGAGATCAAGTCGATTCGCGACAAGGACGAATTCCTGATTCCGTTCATCGAAGTACTGACCGACCCCGCGTTCAAGACCGGCACCATGGAGAACGACCAGAAGCTCCTGAAGAGCCTGATCGTATTCTCATGCATCATGGAAGGGCTCTTCTTCTACGTCGGCTTCGTGCAGATCCTGGCGATGGGCCGGCAGAACAAGATGATGGGGTCGAGCGAGCAGTATCAGTACATTCTGCGCGACGAGAGCATGCACTGCAATTTCGGCATCGACCTCGTCAACACCATCAAGATGGAAAATCCGCACCTGTGGACGCCGGAATTCCGCGAGGAAATCCGCGCCCTGATGAAAAAAGGCGTCGACCTCGAGTACGCCTACGCCGAGGACACCATGCCGCGCGGCGTGCTCGGCCTGAACGCGACCATGTTCAAGGAATACCTGCGCTTCATCGCCAACCGCCGCTGCCAGCAGATCGGCGTCGACCCGCTGTTCGACAAGGCCGACAACCCGTTCCCGTGGATGGCGGAGATGATCGATCTCAAGAAGGAGAAGAACTTTTTCGAGACGCGGGTGATCGAGTATCAGACCGGCGGCGCGCTGAGCTGGGATTAGACGCCGAAATGATGCGGCCGATGCAACGCTCCGCGATAGAAAGGTCTGGCCGACGCCGGGCCTTTTTTCTAAGCACAGCGAAACAGCATTTCAACAATAACGAATTCGATCCGCGCGCATTTGCGATGGATCGGGCAGCGCAACCGGGGCGCGATTTTCCCGGTAACCACGTGGTTAGGCACGAAGGGGTAACCCGATGGTTTCTTTTTGGTGGGTACTGGCAGCATTTATCGGAGGCGGGTGCGCGGGATTATTAGTCACGGCATTGACGCACATGTCGGGTGGATTACCCGAGCAATCGGCGCAGGTACCGGATTTGAATGGGCTGCCTTGGTGAGGTAGGTAGCGCGATGTAGTTGTCGCGTTGAAATTGGTTTCAATTTCGCCGATCGGCGAGGTGGGTGATTCGCTCTCGTCCGTTGGTTCAAGTATGCGTTTGATTGCGGCAGAACACGCATAGCGACCTACGAGTAAGGCCGCATCGCGTCTCATACTCGCCTACGCATGCGCCCTTCCCTTCTCACTGTCCATGTGCGCGAGTTGCGACGCGGGGTAGCGATCTCCGGCGACCGCCTCTGTCGGTACTGCCCTCGTTAGGGCTGCGAGATTGGCAGGCGACAGCCGAACGTCCGGCGCGCCGAGCGCTTCGGTCAAACGTTCGCGCCGGCGGGCGCCGACCAATGGCACAATGTCGGCGCCTTGCGCAGCCACCCACGCAATCGCCACCTGCGCGACCGACGCGCCGATGCGGTCCGCCACCGCGCGCAGTTGCTCGACCAGCGCAAGATTCCGGTCGAGGTTCGCCCCCTGGAAGCGCGGACTGATGGTGCGAAAGTCGCGCTCGCCGGCACGCGCCTTCGACCAGTGGCTGCTGATCAGGCCGCGGGATAGCACGCCGTAGGCGGTAATGCCGATCCCGAGTGCGCGGGCCGCCGCCAGGATCTCGTCCTCGATGCCGCGCGAGATCAGCGAGTACTCGATCTGCAGGTCGCTGATCGGGTGGACGGCATGGGCGCGGCGCAGCGTCTGCGCGCCGACCTCCGAGAGCCCGACGTAACGCACATATCCGGCCTTGATCATGTCCGCGATGGCACCGACCGTGTCCTCGATCGGCACGTCCAGATCGAGGCGCGCCGGCCGATAGATGTCGATGTAGTCAACGCCGAGCCGCCGCAGCGTATACGCGAGAAAGTTCTTCACCGCAGCCGGCCGCGCGTCGTAGCCCGACCACCCCATCGCCGGATCGCGCAGCGCGCCGAACTTGACGCTGAGTTGGTAATCCTCGCGGCGACGGCCGGCGACGGCCTCTCCGATCAGCATCTCGTTGTGGCCCATGCCATAGAAATCGCCGGTGTCGAGCAGCGTGATGCCGGCGTCGAGCGCGGCATGGATCGTGGCGATGCTCTCCTGTCGATCCG
>DATNNK010000484.1:0-3697 GCA_035601875.1 Casimicrobiaceae bacterium
AGAGGCTGACCGTGCCGCCACTGGTCATCAGCCGCTGCGCGATCGCGAGTCCAATCCCCGCCGCACCTCCGGTAATGACGGCGGTGCGGCCGTCGAAATCGAGTCGATTCATCGCCCGCGCTCCCATCGAAATCTGCGGGCCATCCTATCATGCATCATGCATCGCTGATTTTTGCGCGCGCTCTGCAAGCGGCTTGCAGCGGCGATGTCGTCTCGAAAGTATGCGAAAAAGCGGCTGGCAACCCGAAGATTGCCAGCCGCCTAGCTGGATGCCTGTCGTGATATCCGCTGCGTCTCAATAGACCCTGGGCGTGGTCAGTTCGTCAGGTGTCGACCGGCGATCGCGTGCGGCATCGAGGTCGTCGTCCCAGTACGGCGTGACATTGTAATAGGCGTGCACTTCCGTTGCCCACGTAGGGTCGGCCATCGACGGCCAATGATCGTTGTCGAATCCAGGTGCATTTTTGAGCCGATCCTTGCTCACACCGAGGATAAACCGCTTCTCGCCGGCGTCGAGCGCCAACGCGGGCCAAGGAATCGCAAAAAGCTTGGCGCCCATGCCCAGAAAGCCGCCGAAGGAAAGGACCGCGTAGGCGATGCGACCGCTGGTGACATCGAGCATGATCGCCTCGATCTTGCCAAGATCCTCGCCGCTGGAATTGACGACGCTGTCGCCTATCAGCGTTGCCGCGTCCATGACTTCCGGGCCCGGGCCATCCGAGCGCCGACGCTCGGCGCCGACAATCGGCGCGCCGCCGGCGGTTTGGGTAGACCCTGTGGTGGAATACGAATTAATGCCTGTGGTCATAAGCTGTCTCCTCGCGGAAAAGGTGTTTGGATCGGCTTGCCGCAGGAAAGCGTCGACCAGGTAGATTTCTGCGGAGCCGCGTCTCCTCGAGTACCCGCGATCGCCGCCAAACTCCGACGCTCGCCGCAGGCGAGCCGCGCGACCAAGCCCGCGCTGCCCTCACTCGAAGTGTCGCTATTCTCTTTTGCGCCGTTGCCGGCGTGAATCCGGCATTGTCTGATTTTGCGGTAGGCGCACGTTGCGTCGCCCATCGGCGTTTACCTTACAAGAGCGCGCGCTTCGCAAAAGGACTACTGGCAGGTGGTTCCGGGTGGTTGGAAAACCTCGCGGGTAATGGCCTTGGTCTGCGACACCCCGTTCACGGTATAGGCAAAGCTCGCGTTGTTCCCGTCGCTAAAAGTGAACGTCGCCGTGCCGACGTTGGACCCGGTGACGCCACCGGGAGCGCCCATCGGAGGAAATGGCACCGCGTTGAACGGCGGCCCGGTCGTGCGGAGCAGCGTTCCCGCATAAGTGCCGGGCTTGGTCTTCGGTGCCGTTACGACCAGCCACATAGGAGTGTGGTCGTGGTCATAGGTAAACCAGGTGGCAAAGATCGAATCGCCCTGATGGGTCAGGTTGATGCCCCACCCCGATTCCGAGCCCGCGGGCGCGGCCCACCATAAATCCTGATAATTGCTTGCCAGCGCAAGATTCGTCCCCGCGCCGAACGTGCATGTCGGCATCGGGCCGAACTGCTGGCGCGTGATCGCCTTGGTCTGCGAGATACCGTTAACCATATAAGCGAAGGTGCCGTTGTTTGCGTCGGTGAAGGATAGGGTGGCGCTGCCCACGGTAGAGCCGGTCGCACCGCCCGGGCTGCCCACCGGCGGGAACGGGACATCATCGAATGCCGGTCCGGTGGTGACTTGCAACAGGCTTCCGCCATAAACGTTGGGCGCGGTCTTGTTGGCGCTCATCACCAGCCACCAGCCTTTGCCGGCGAGGTCATAGGTGAACCACGACGCGAAGATAGCGTCGCCCTGATGCGCGAAGTTGATGCCCCAACCCGATTCCGATTCTGCGGGCGCGGCGTACCACAGGCCTTGGTAGTTGGCGGCCGCGAGCGCGACAGAGGCCGACTGACCCGCAAAATTGGTCGCAACGTTGGGTACGACCCCCCCGTTGCGATCCAAGGCGTGGACGCCGTCGGTTGGCAGTGATGCGAAGGTGACAAAGTCGACGCCGGCATAGTTCAAGGTCGCGCCATCGGTCGCAATGAAGCCGTTCGGCATGATGAAATCCGGCGTAACCAGGTGCAGCGCCGCGAAGCCTTGGCTGGCGATCAGCACCCGCGTGTTGGCGGTGCCCCCGCCGCCGCAGCCGTAGTAGCCGCACATCACTCCCGGCAGATTGTTCCGGAAGATATATGTCTGCATCATTCCGAGATGGTTGCTGGTGAACGCGTTTCCCATCCAGAAGTTTTCGGCGCTCATACCCTGCGATTCGTGCATGACGACGTACTGAACCGTGCTGTCAGCGTTGGAAAAGATCGCCTCGATCTTGTAGGTGTGAAATTCCGCCGCGGCGGAGGCGGCCCACAATGCCAGCGCAGGGGCCATTAAGTATCTGAAAAGATGCCGCACGATAGCCTCCTTAATTCGCGGCCTTCGACGCGGCAAACGCCGCGGATGCCATGACTCCATCCCGCCAACAGTTGAGCCCGGTCATTATTCCGTCGTCGCGGGGCAGGAATAGCGCTAATCTTTGTCTGTTCGCTTTCCGCGACCCGCGATGACTTTCGCTGCGCCCCGCCACCGACTTCCCGCCCGCCGGCTGGCCCTCGCCGGCGCCATCGGCTTCGCATTGCTGGCTTCCGATGCGAGCGCGCTGTTCATTGTCAATCAGCCTTGGGTGCGTCCAGCTCGCAAGGCGCAGACCACGAACGCTTACATGAACCTGACCGGCACCGACGGCGCAACGCTCCTGGCCGCGCGGTCGGAAGGCGCGCTGCACGTCTCATTGCGCTCCGCGCACTCTCCTGCGGCCGCCGGCCTGCCGCTACCGGCCAAATCCGAAATTGCTCTGGCGCCCGGTCACGATCACCTTAGGTTGACCGGGCTCACCCGGGCGCTGAAAATCGGCGACCGGATCAATATCACGCTGACCGTGCGCGACGACGACGGCACTGTGCAAGAGATCACGGTCAGCGCAGAAGTCCGCTTTCGCTCGCCGGTCGACGACGAACGCCGCGCCCACCACCATCGCTAGCATCACGCGTCGCCAATGAAAACCCAATGCACCATCGGTCCGGATATGGCAGGCCGGTGCGCGACGAACGAATTTCGACGCGCCAAGTCCCACCGGCATGGGTAAGGTCTTCATCCCCTTGTGGTTGTATGCGTCGCTGCTCAAGCAAGCGGCGCTCGCCTGGATCAAGGACGGCGCCGCCAGCATGGGCGCGGCGCTGGCGTTCTACAGCGCGTTCTCGCTCGCTCCGCTGCTTCTGATCGTTATCGCTATCGCCGGCTTCGTCTATGGAGCCGACACGGCGCGAAAAGCCGTGGTCAAGCAATTTGCGGAGCTTATCGGCCCGGTGGGCGCCGACGCCGTCGGAGGATTGCTCAAGGCCGCGTCGACCGCTGAAACCGGCGGCATCGCCACCGTCATCGGCGTGATATTGCTGCTGATCGGTGCCACCACGGTTCTGGTCGAACTCGAGAATGATCTCGACCGGATCTGGGAAGCGCCGGAGAGGAAGGAGAACGGCTTGGTATCGCTGGCGCGAGCGCGCTTGCTCTCGTTCGGCATGATCCTCGGCATCGGCTTTCTGTTGATCGTTTCGCTCGTCGCCGGCAGCGCGATAGCGGCCTTGAGCGCGCGCTGGGACTCTTCGGCGTTGGGCGCGAC
>DATNNK010000485.1:0-4092 GCA_035601875.1 Casimicrobiaceae bacterium
CGATCGGGCTGCCGACGAGAAAGCCGATAGCGTATTCAGGATTAAGCGCCACCAGCACGGCAGGCGACGTTGCGATTTCAATCCCCCCCAGCACCGCGAGCGTAACGAACCAGAAACACATCACCGGTCCGAAGAACACGCCGACCCTCGCCGTTCCGTGACGCTGGATCGAGAATAATCCGGTCAGTATCACCAGCGTGAGCGGCACGACATAGTGTGTCAGCATCGGCGCCGTGATCTCGAGTCCTTCGACCGCGGAGAGCACCGAGATCGCCGGCGTGATCATGCCGTCGCCGTAGAACATCGCGGCGCCGAAGATACCGAGGCCGACCACCCACCACCGTATGCGGCTGTTTTCGAGACCTCGCGAAGCCAGCGCGGTCAGCGCCATGATGCCGCCCTCTCCGCGATTGTCGGCGCGCATGATCAGCGTCACATACTTGAGCGTCACAACGATCATGATGGCCCAGAACACCACCGACAAAATCCCGAGGACATTGTCCGGCGTCAGCGGCAATCCATGCGGACCGGTGAAACACGCGCGAAGGGTGTATAGCGGGCTGGTGCCGATGTCGCCGAAAACAATCCCGATCGCTCCGACGACTAGCGGCCCGAGAGGCTTTCGGACGAGCGGCGCGAGAGGCTTTCGCACGAGCGGCGCCACGTCCGGCGCGACTGCGCCGGGTAAGTTCAGCATCCTCCCTCGTCTGATCGCCTCGAAAAACGGATATTGAGCTGCTTGAGCTTGCGATAGAGATGCGTTCGCTCCAGGCCCGCGCGCTCGGCGACGCGGCTCATGTTGCTTTGCTCTTTGCCCAGCAGGTGCTCGAAGTAGATTCTTTCGAAGGCTTCGCGCGCCTCGCGCAGGGGCAACTCGAAAAACCGCGCCGTAACTTCAGGCGAGATTGCCGAAGCCGGCGGCGGGGCGGTCTCGCCAAGCAGGCGCCGCACGTGCTCTGCGGTGATCTCGCTTTCGACGGTAAGCGCGAGATTGGCCATGACGTTGTGCAGATGGTCGAGATTTCCGGGCCAGTAAGCAGCCGAAAGCGCCGCCACCGCGGCCGAGTGCAATCTACCAACCGTTCGCTGACTCGCCGTAATGTCGCGCCAGAACCGGTCGATAAGCGTGGGAAGATCCTCGCGTCTCTGCCGGAGCGGCGGAAGCATCACCGCTCCGACCGAAAGACTCGCGAGCAGGCCGGCGTCGAACCGCCCTTCCGCGGCGAGATTACCCAGCTGCTCGCTGCTGGTACAGACCAGCACGGTGTTGTGCTTTTCGAGCTTGGGCAGCAGAAACGAGAGTCCTTTCTGCTCTGCCTTGGTATAGCCGCCGATCTCCGCGCAATAAAGCGTGCCGTCGCGCGCTTCCTCGAGCAGCGGCAGCGGATTCGTCGCCAGGCGGCCACCGGTGGCAAGCGTGACGAACGGCGTGTCGGGCGTGTGCATGGCCCGCGCCACGATCTCGTGTCCAGTGCCGGGCTCGCCCACGACCAGCACCGGCCGGTTGACGCGCAAAAGCTGCTCGATCGCACGCTCGACCTCTATCACCGGAGCGCTTGTGCCAAGAGCCACCAGAGATACACGCCGCGGCGCCTGCCCGGCCGCGGCCTTGAGCGCGCGGGTCACCGTCGACAAGAGTTTTTGCAAGCCGATCGGCTTTTCCAGAAAATCAAACGCACCGATCTTGGTTGCCTCAACCGCCGTTTCGATGGTGCCGTGGCCGGACATGATGACCACAGGCATTGTCAGCTGTCCGTTCGCCGCCCATTCGCGCAGCAGCGTCACGCCGTCGGTATCGGGCATCCAGATGTCGAGCAAGACGAGGGACGGCTGCGCATTCGCACGATAGTCCCGGGCCTGGCCGGCATTTTCTGCCACGCTGACCTGGTAGCCTTCGTCCCGCAAAATTTCGGACAGCAAGTCACGGATACCGACTTCGTCATCGACTATCAAGATTTCTTTCGGCTGCGCTATCAATTCGTGATTCCTTCAAGCGGGAAATAGAGCGTCACCAGCGCTCCATTTTGCGGACGGTTCTCGACGGTGACGCGGCCGTGATGCTCTTCAACGATCTTTTTGACAATGGCAAGACCGAGGCCCGTGCCTTTGGCTTTGGTTGTGACGTAAGGTTCGAACGCCCGACGAATCATGTCTTTCGGGAATCCGCTGCCGCGATCGCCAATCGAGAGCGCAAGTTCGCTGCCGCGGATCTCGACCGCGATATCGTACGCGGGAGTAGGGGAGTCTGCCTGAGCATCGACCGCGTTCTGCAGCAAATTATGAAATACCTGACGCAATCGCGTCGGCTCACCTTGAATAATCGGATTGTCGTCGACAAGCTTGAGTGAAACGTGGGGGCGGAGATTCTCGTACAACCCGAGCACATCGAGCAAGAGCGCGTTGATATCGACCGGCTGCATTCGACCCGGTCGAGGCTGCCTAGCGTAGATGGCGAAATCGTCAACCATGTGCTTCATCGCCGCCACCTGCGCCACGATCGTCTGGGTCCCACGTAGCAGCGCCTCTTCGTCGGGCGCGTCCAGCTTGCCGCTGAGCTTGACGGCGAGCCGCTCGGCGGAAAGCTGGATCGGCGTCAATGGATTCTTGATTTCGTGAGCAAGTCGTCTCGCAACCTCCGCCCAGGCGGCATCCCGCTGCGCGTCTGCCAACTCGGTCACATCGTCGAACACCACCACGCAACCCGGCGCTGGTTCGCCCGGAAGCCCGGAGCCCCGCATGAGCAGCGCTCGTGTGTGATTTGACACGGCGAGTTGCGCTTGGCGTTGCCACTGTCCGTCGCGACCGGTGCGAAAGCCTTCCGCAACAAGGCTCGCAAAGGTGTCGAGAGCCGGCATCCGTCGGCCCCAATCGGCAAGCGGAACGTCGATCAGGTCTGCCAGCGGCTGCTGCAGGATCACGGCCGCGCTCGGGTTCGCCGTTCGCAGCCGGAATGCGTTATCGAAAGCCAACACTCCCGCCGAAAGATTGGCCAGGATGCTTTCGAGATAGGCTCTCGTCGTTTCGACGGCGCGATGGCTTTCCTCGCCCTTTTGTTTCGCTTCGGCAAGCTGCGCCGTCATGGTGTTGAATGATTCCGTAAGCACGCCGAGTTCATCTTTACTTTGGACCGGATGACGGCGGCTGAAGTCTCCCTGCGCGACTGCTCGCGTACCTTCGGCGAGCAACCCCAGCGGCTGACTGAACTGCTCGGAGAGGACGACAGCGAGCCCAAGCGCCGAGAAAAGCGCCAACAGCAGCGTCAGGGTGAGCGTCATGGCATACAAACGTTTCAAGGCGACGCGGGAATACGAAATTTCCTGATAATCGCGATATCCGGCCTGAACCTTCTTGGCATCCTCCTGCAGTTGCTTCGGCACCGGCTCGACCACCTGCAACACACGTAATGCTCCGTTCGGGTCCGAGCTGTTGACCGGTACCACGACCCTGAGCAGAACTTGGTCAGCAGCCTCCTCAATGACGGCGAATGTCTTCTGCACGCGCGCGCGTTGCAAGGCTTGCGGCGGCGGGGGCTCCGGTGTGGCCATCGACCCCGAAATGCCGCCAACGGCGAGCACGCCACCCGTGGAAGAAAACAGTGCGGCCTCGTAGATGCCCGCTTGCTCGCTTGCGCGATTGAGGCTGGACGCCAATCCGCCACGCTCGTTTTCCTCGATCGTCAGCGCGAGCTGCGTTGCCTTGTTACTCGTCTCCTTCAGCAGATATTCGAGCGCATTGCGGCCTAGATTGAGCCCGCCTTCCAGCGCGCGATCGACTCGCACGTCGAACCACGACTCGATACTTTTGCCGAGAAACTGTATCGACACGCCGTAAAGCAGCGCACCGGGCAACACGGCGACGAGCGCGAACAGCAGCACCAGCCGGGCCGCCAGGCGCGATCCGAAGACACCCGCCTTGAGATTCCTGCGCAGGCGCCAGAGCTGATAGGCGACCAGCGCCATGAGCACCACCACCAGGGTGAGATTGAGAACCACGAGCAACGTGTAATTCCCGGCAAACAAGGATGTGTTGGCGCTGGCAGTGGCGAGCAGAAACAGGAACACCGTGCCCAGGACGGCGCAGCCCAGCACGACG
>DATNNK010000486.1:0-8527 GCA_035601875.1 Casimicrobiaceae bacterium
GTATTGCTTACCTATCGTGGACGGAAATCCGCGATCGCAGCGGACAGCTCGTCGTCGCGCGGCTGGTTGCGACGGGATCGGTCGAGCCGGTCAAAGGCGCGCCGCCATTCGACCTCGTTCTCGGCAACGCGCACGCCGTGACGCTCGTTTACCGCGGGACGCCGGTCGACCTCTCGCCGTATACGCGGCAAAACATCGCGCGCCTGACGCTTCAGTAGACGTCTCCCCTCAGTTCCCTTGATGACCATGAGCACCATCGAAAGCTCCATCATGCCAAGGCATTCCACGCGCAGCGCGAATGTCGGCGGCGTGGCCATCGGCGGTGGCGCACCGATCGCCGTGCAGTCGATGACCAACACCGACACCGCCGATGTCGCCTCGACAGTCACGCAAGTCAAGGCGCTCGCCGATGCCGGTTCGGAGCTGGTGCGCGTCACGGTCAATACCTCCTCCGCCGCCCACGCCGTGCCGTTGATCCGCGACCGGCTCGCGGCGCTTGGCTGCACGGTGCCGCTGATCGGCGACTTTCATTTCAACGGTCACAAGTTGCTGACCGAATCTCCGGCCTGCGCGGAGGCCCTGGCAAAGTACCGTATCAACCCGGGAAATGTCGGCAAAGGCAGTAAGCGGGACGCGCAATTCGCGATCATGATTGAGCAGGCGCTGAAGTGGGACAAGCCGGTGCGCATTGGCGTCAACTGGGGCAGCCTCGACGCCGATCTGCTGGCGCGCATGATGGATGAAAATGCGCGCTCGGCAGCTCCGCTCGATGCAGCGCATGTGATGCGCGAGGCCTTGGTCAGCTCCGCGATCGGCAGCGCGCAGCGCGCCGAGGAGCTCGGGCTCGGCGCGGATCGCATCATCCTCTCATGCAAGGTTTCAGGCGTGCAGGACCTGATCGCGGTTTACGCCGAGCTTGCGCGCCGCTGCGATTATCCTTTGCATCTCGGCTTGACCGAGGCGGGAATGGGGTCCAAGGGCATCGTCGCGTCGACGGCGGCAATGGCGGTGTTGTTGCAGCAGGGGATCGGCGACACGATCCGGGTTTCGCTCACGCCCGAGCCCAACGGCGATCGCACCCGCGAGGTTCTCGTCGCGCAGGAGATTCTGCAGACCATGGGGCTGCGTTCCTTCGCGCCTCAGGTGACCGCCTGCCCAGGGTGCGGGCGCACCACCAGCACCGTATTCCAGGAGCTCGGAGAAAAAATCCAGGCGTACCTGCGCGAGCAGATGCCGGGTTGGCGCGCGCGCTATGCCGGGGTCGAGACCATGACGGTGGCGGTCATGGGTTGCGTGGTCAACGGCCCGGGCGAATCGAAGATGGCCAACATCGGCATTAGCCTGCCCGGCACCGGTGAGATCCCGGTCGCGCCGGTCTACGTCGATGGTCAGAAGACGGTCACGCTCAAGGGCGAGCGCATCGCCGAGGAGTTCCAGCAGATCGTTGCCGATTACGTTCGCGCGACCTATGGCGGCGAGCCGGCAACGGCGCACCTCAAGCCCAGCGCCCGAACCAATACCATTGCCATCGCCGTCAAGGCGGTCACTTAGTGGACCGTAAGTAGCCCCATGGCCGGGAGGATCCAGGCCGTCCGCGGCATGAACGACGTTCTTCCTGACGAAGCGACGCTGTGGCACGTCTTCGAAGACACCGTGCGCGACGTGTTCGAGCAATACGGATATCGCAACATCCGTACACCCATCGTCGAAAAGACCGACCTTTTCGTGCGCGCCGTCGGCGAAGCGACCGACATCGTCGAAAAAGAGATGTATTCGTTCACCGACCACGACGAGCGCTTGTCGCTGCGCCCCGAGGGCACCGCGCCGACCGTTCGCGCCGCGCTCGAGCACAACATGCTCTACGACGGCCCCAAGCGACTCTGGTACAGCGGGCCGCTTTTCCGGCACGAGCGACCGCAAAAGGGTCGCTACCGCCAGTACCACACCTTCGGCGTCGAGGCGCTCGGCTTTGCCGGGCCCGATGTCGATCTCGAGCAATTGACGATGGTCGGCCGTCTCTGGCGCCGTCTTGGCCTTTCCGGCGTCACGCTCGAGCTCAATACCATCGGCTCGAGCGAGGAACGGCGCGCCTTTCGTCCGCAGCTCATCGCTCACTTCGAGCGTCACCTGGAATCCCTCGACGACGACGCCCGGCGGCGACTGCACACCAATCCGCTGCGTATTCTCGATTCCAAGAATCCGGCGATGCAGACGCTGATCGAGGATGCGCCGAAACTTTGGGATGCGCTCGGAGACGATTCCCGCGTCCTGTTCGAAAGGGTAGAGGCGGGAGTCCGCGAAGCCGGCATCGACTTCCGCGTCAATCCGCGGCTCGTTCGCGGGCTCGATTACTACAATGCGACCGTGTACGAATGGGTGACCACCCGGCTCGGCGCACAGAGCGGGGTCTGTTCGGGCGGCCGCTACGACGGCCTGGTCGCTCAGCTCGGCGGCAAGCCCACGCCCGGCTGCGGCTTCGGCATCGGCACCGAGCGGCTGCTGATGCTCATGCAGGACGCCGGGCGCACCGCGAACGATGCACCGGATGCCTATGTGGTCCATGTCGGCGATCGTGCGACGCGTCTGGCGATGTCGGTGGCCGAGAATCTGCGCGATGCGGGATTGGCGATCGTCGTTCATGCCGGTGGCGGCAATTTCGGTTCGCAAATGCGGCGCGCGGATGCGAGCGGCGCCCGCTTTGCGCTTATCGTCGGCGATGACGAAGCGGCGGCCAACGTGGTCGCGGTCAAACCCTTGCGCGATCCCGGCGAACAGGTCGCCTTGCCGCCGGGTGAGCTGGTGATGCGCATCGCCCCACCTCCACCTGACGCGAAGCATTTGTGATGGGCGCTCCCTCACGTCCACCCCGCTGCCAGCGGGCGATTCGTCGCGGGTGATTCGTAAGGTGCTCCGCGCCTATCCAACTTAGGAACCAAGATGGCAGTCTACGATCTCGAAGAACAGGAAAAACTCGACGACCTGAAGGCGTGGTGGGAGCAAAACTCCAAATACGTCAGCGCCGCCGTCGTCGTCGTCGCGCTGGTCGTCATTGGCGTGCAAGGCTGGCGCTGGTATCAGCGAACGCAGGCCGAGCAGGCAAGTGTGCTCTATCAGGCGGTGAGCCAGGCGGTGCGGGCCAACGACCTCTCCAAGGCAAAAGAGCCCGCGTCACAGATTATCGACCGCTTCGCCCGCACCGCGTATGCGCCGCGAGCGGCGTTGCTCTACGCCAAGATGCTCTACGACGGCGGGGACAAGGCCGCTGCTCGCGCGCAGTTGCAATGGATCATCGACCATGCGTCCGAGGACGAGCTGAAGGCGATCGCACGCTTTCGCCTCGCGCAGGCGATGCTCGATGAAAAACAATACGACGACGCACTGAAGACGCTCGATATCAAGACCGACGACGCGTTCACCGGCTTGTTTGCCGATCTCAAGGGCGACATCCTTGCCGCGATGGGAAAGAACGCCGAGGCGAAAGCGGCGTACGAGATCGCGTTGGCGAAGATCGATCCGAAATCGCCCTACCGTGCTTTCGTGCAGGTCAAGTTCGACGCGCTGGGAGGCGCGCAATGACCTGCGCAGTTAGGCGCCGATGCGCCTTGGCGATCGCCTTGGCGCTGATGCTCGGCGGCTGCCAGTCGCTGCCTCCGTGGATGACATCGATCCCCTCGATCCCCTCGATCCCGCCGCCTTCGCTGTCCTGGCTCGGTATCGGCCGCAGCGCTCACAAACCCGGTCCGCTGCCTAGCTTTGACGGCAAGGCCGTTGCGCGAGTCGACTGGCAGGTCCCGTTGGGTGCCAAGGGCGGCGAAGCCTTCGCGCCGGCGGTGGGTCCCGACGCCATTTACGCCGCCAGTCCGGACGGAACGATCGTCAGCGTCGATCCGGCCAGCGGCCGCCAAATCTGGCGGATCAAAGCCGATCGGCCGCTGTCGGCGGGTGTCGGCGCGGAATCCGCCGCGGTCGTCGTCGGCACCGCCAAGGGGGACGTGATCGCCTTCGATCCGACCGGCAAGCCGCTGTGGCAGGTCAAGGTGTCGACCGAAGTTGCCGGTCCGCCCAAGGGCGCCGAAGGGAAGATCATCGTCTGGGCGCTCGACGGCCGGATCTACGGCCTGGCGGAGGTCGATGGAAGTCAAAAGTGGGTCTATCAGCGCACCAATCCATCGCTGACGGTCCGTCGCTTTGCCGGCGGCACCACCAGTCGCGGCGCCCTTTTCACCGGCACCGCCGGGGGCAAGCTGCTCGCGCTCGACCTCGCCAGCGGCACCCTCGGCTGGGAAGCGAGCGTCGCCACGCCCAAAGGCGCGACCGAGCTCGAGCGCATAGCCGACGTGACGAGCGCACCGGTGGTCGAGGCGCGGCAGGCTTGCGCCGCGGCGTACCAAGGGCGCATCGCCTGCTTCGACATCCTGCGTGGAACATTGCTCTGGTCGCGCGATTTCTCGAGCCTCGGCGGTATCGCCGTTGACGCCCGCTACCTCTACGTCACCGACGACAAGGGCTCCATACACGCGCTCGACAAGACGACCGGTGCGTCGATCTGGAAACAGGACAAGCTTGCCGTCCGCTTTCCCAGCGGACCGGTCGTCGTCGGTAACTATCTCGGTGTCGTCGATGGCGAAGGCTACCTCCACCTGCTCGACCGCAATGACGGCAATCTCGTCGGCCGCGTCGCTAGCGACGGCTCCGCCGCGCTGTCGCAGCCGGTGGCGGTGGGCAGCGCCGCTGTCTGGCAATCGGCGGCAGGCACGCTGATCAGCGCCAGCGCGCACTAATCGCCGGCGCTTCCGCGCTCAGGCTTTTCCGCTCGACTCCTTGTTACACGACCGATGCTTCCCACGCTCGTTCTCGTCGGCCGTCCCAATGTCGGAAAATCGACGCTTTTCAATCGGCTGACCCAATCGCGCGACGCGCTGGTCGCGGATTTTCCCGGCCTGACGCGTGATCGTCATTTCGGCCGGGGCCGCGGCGCCGATCGGCCCTATCTGGTGGTCGACACCGGCGGCTTCGAGCCCAAGGTGAAGAGCGGCATCATGCACGCGATGGCCAAGCAGACCCGACAGGCGATCGCCGAGTCCGATGCGGTGATTTTCCTGGTCGACGGCCGCGAAGGTCTGACCGCCCAAGACAGCAATATCGCCGATCTCCTTCGCCGTTCGGGCCGCCCTGTGGTGCTCGCGGTCAACAAGACGGAAGGGATCGCGCCCGAGCGCGTCACCGCCGAGTTTCACGAGCTCGCGCTGGGCACGCCATTGCCGATCTCGTCGGCCCACGGCGAAAACGTGCGCGATCTGGTCAACATCGCGCTGGCGCTCTGCCCCGCGGCAATCGCTGACGATCCCACCGAAGCAGCCGGCGGCGACAACGGATCGCGGATCAAGGTCGCCATCGTTGGCAGACCCAATGTGGGCAAATCGACATTGGTCAACACGCTGCTCGGAGAGGAACGGGTGATCACATTCGACGAGCCGGGTACGACGCGCGATGCGCTCTATCTCGACTTCGACCGCGACGGCCGCCATTACACGCTGATCGACACCGCGGGCGTGCGCCGCCGCGGCAAGGTCTTCGAGGCGATCGAAAAGTTCTCGGTGATCAAGACGCTGCAGGCGATCGAGGATGCGAACGTCGTGGTCCTGCTGCTCGACGCGCAAGCCGAGATATCGGAGCAGGACGCGCACATCGCGGGTCACATCCTCGACGCCGGAAGGGCGCTGGTGGTGGCGGTGAACAAGTGGGATGACATCGGCAGCGAGGAACGAGCCGAAATCAAGCGTGAGCTTGGCCGCAAGCTGGGCTTTCTCGCCTTCGCCAAGATGCACACGATCTCGGCCCGCGACGGGAAAGGCATCGGGCCGCTGTTGCGCTCGGTCGACGGCGCGTATGCGGCGGCAATGTCCAAGCTTCCGACACCCAAGCTCACCCGCGCGCTCGCCGACGCCGTGGCGCTACAGCAGCCGCCGCGCGCCGGGATGGTGCGGCCGAAGCTGCGCTATGCCCATCAGGGCGGCATGAATCCACCGGTGATCGTGATCCACGGATCGGCGCTGGGAGCCATCCCGCAGACCTACCGCCGCTTTCTGGAACATTTCTTTGTCGACGTGTTCCAACTGCAGGGAACGCCGCTTAGGATACAATTCAAGACCGGCGCCAACCCGTATGCGGGGTCTGCCGTCCGTCGCAAGCCCCGCCGATCCAAGTAGCACTGGAATCCGGCCGGACCGTGGTGCCCGCCGGCAATATTTTTGGGCCGGCGTTGCGGCCTGCGGTGGTTATTCGCGGCTGTCGCGAGCAATGCCGTATTGCGAGCGCAGCAGCTTCAAAGCTTCCAACAATAAGTGGAGCAACAACAATGAGCAATAAAGGGCAAATGCTACAAGACCCGTTCCTGAACACTCTCCGCAAGGAGCACGTACAGGTCTCGATCTACCTCGTCAACGGCATCAAGCTGCAGGGTCAGATCGAGTCTTTCGATCAGTACGTCGTGCTGCTGAAAAACACGGTCACCCAGATGGTGTACAAGCACGCCATCTCGACCGTCGTTCCCGCGCGCGCCGTTACCATGCCCCCGCACGAAAACGGTCGCGAAGCCTGATCCGCCTCTCTCGGTTGATCGACTGGCCCTCGGTTTCGCGTGAGCCTGCCGGCGTTCGTGTCGGCCGGATGAACCCGGACGCGCCAACCCATGATGCTTGACCGTCCCGAAGGCGGCGATCGCGCGCTGCTGGTCGAAATCGATTTCGGCGAAGGCGATCTTCCGGAGCGTTTGGAGGAGTTGAAGGCGTTGGCGCTGTCAGCCGGTGCGACCGTGACGGAGGTGATCACTGCCCGCCGCGCCAAGCCGGATCCGGCGCTTTTCGCCGGCAGCGGCAAGGTGGCCGAAATCGCCGCCAGGCGCATCGAGAGCGGTGCCGACATCGTGATCTTCGATCATTCCTTGTCCGGGGCGCAACAGCGCAATCTGGAGCAGGCGCTCGACTGCCGCGTCGTCGATCGGGTGAGCCTGATTCTGGATATTTTCGCGCAGCGGGCGCATAGCGCGGAAGGCAAGCTCCAGGTCGAGCTCGCGCAGCTCGCCCATCTATCGACGCGCCTGGTGCGAGGGTGGACCCACCTCGAGCGGCAAACGGGCGGCATCGGATTGCGCGGGCCCGGCGAGACTCAGCTCGAGAGCGACCGCCGGCTGATCGGTCAGCGCGTCAAGTTGCTCAAGGATCGACTGCAGCACGTCGGCCGCCAGCGCGAAACGCAGCGACGTGCCCGACGGCGCGCCGCGGTTCGCAACGTCGCGCTGGTGGGCTACACCAATGCAGGCAAATCGACGCTGTTCAATCGTCTGACCGGCGCCGAGAGCTTCGCCGCGAACCAGCTTTTCGCGACCCTCGACACGACGCTGCGCCGACTTGAGTTGGCGAGCACGGAAACGATCGTGGTGTCGGACACGGTGGGGTTCATCAAGGACCTGCCCCACGATCTGGTTGCTGCCTTTCGAGGTACGTTGAAAGAAGCCATCGACGCCGACCTCTTGCTGCATGTGATCGACGCCAGTCATCCCGATCGTGAGCGCCAGATCGCCGCCGTCGACGCGGTGCTGGCTGAGATCGGCGCCGATGAGGTTCCGCGGATTATGGTGTTGAATAAGTGCGATCTCGCGGAACACGCGCCCGGGGTCGAGCGCGACGAATATGGTAAAATTGCATCTGTTCGTCTGAGCGCGCTGACCGGCGCGGGCGTGCCCGAACTGCGCGCCGCGCTGGCCGAGCGGTTCCCCCGTCCGGCGATTCGGGCGGCGACCGCCTGACGCGGCCTTTAGACCCTCCGATAAGACTTGCCACCCCGCCCAAGCCCGCCGCAAGGCATCCGTCATGTCCCTCAACGACCCGCAGTGGGGTAAGCGCGGCCGCAGCGGGCCGCCAGATCTCGATGAGATCTGGCGCAACGTCAACCGTCGCCTGAACGAAATGTTCGGCCGCACGACGCCGCCGGGGGAAGCCGGGGGCGGGCCGCCCCGCCGCTCACTGCCTCTAGGCGGCGCCGGCTTGCTCGCGGCGCTGGTCCTTCTCGTCTGGCTGGCCAGCGGTTTCTACATTGTCGACGAAGGACGCCGCGGCGTCGTGACCCATTTCGGTCGCTTTACCGAGACGACGTTGCCGGGGCTGCGCTACCATCTTCCGTTTCCGATCGAGGCAGTCGAGGTCATCGACTTCTCGCAAGTGAAGACCGTCGAAATCGGTTACCGCAACAACAATCCGAAGAACAAGATCGCCAAGGAATCGCTGATGCTGACCGATGACGAAAACATCATCGATATTCAGTTCGCGGTGCAATACAACCTGAAGAATGCTGCGGACTATGTATTCAACGCGCGCAAGCCGGAGGACATCGTGGCGCAGGTGGCGGCGACTGCGATCAGCGAGGTCGTCGGCCGCAACAAGATGGACTTCGCTCTCTATGAAGGACGCGCCCAGATCGCCGCCGAAACCGAAAAGCTGATGCAGGCGATGCTCGATCGATATGGCAC
>DATNNK010000487.1:0-7617 GCA_035601875.1 Casimicrobiaceae bacterium
AGGTGCGGGTGTTCGATAGTGCTCCGGAGCAACGCGTTGCGGCCCACGACTACATGGCGTCGAGCCTTGCCGAGCAGCAGGCCTACGGGTTGGTCGACAACGCGGCGAGCGCGCTGGCGCGCATTGCCATCGTCGACCGGCTGGAAGACGCCGTCGCGGACGCGACGTGGATCCAGGAGAATCTGCCGGAAGTGCTGGTGGTGAAGCGCGAGGTTTTCGTCGCGCTGGATCGACTCGCTCTACCTTCGGCGATTATCGCGAGCTCGACCTCGGCGCTGCCGGCGTCGCGCTTCACCGAAGCCTTGCCAGGACGCGCGCGGTGCCTCGTCGCGCATCCGGTGAATCCACCGCATCTGGTGCCGGTGGTCGAATTGTGCGGCGCGCCGTGGACGGCACCCGAAATCATCGCGCGTGCCCGCGACGTGATGACCGCGGTCGGCCAGACACCGGTGACGATTCACGACGAGCGCGACGGCTTCGTGCTCAACCGTTTGCAGGGGGCGCTGTTGTCCGAGGCAATGCGGCTGGTCGGGGAGGGTGTCGTATCGACCGAGGACCTCGACCGGACTGTGCGTGACGGCCTCGGCTTGCGCTGGTCGTTCATGGGTCCGTTCGCCACGATTGCGCTCAACGCGCCGGGCGGTGTCGACGATTACTGCGCGCGCTATGGTGAATTCTTCCGCCGTCTCGCGGCGGACCCCGCGCGGCCCTCCGTGTGGGACGACGCCAACGCTGCCAGGGTGGCGGCCGCGCTCGGCGATCCACCGGACGCGACAGAGCGCGACGCCCGCATGCGCTGGCGCGATCGGCGCCTGCTTGCGTTGCGCCGGCATAAGGCATCCGAAACGGATTGGACATCCGAAACGGATTGAGCATCCGAAGCAGATTAAGCATCTGAACCAGATTGAGCATCCGAACCTGATTTCGATGAAGGAGATACCGGAATGAGCGCGTCCCGCAAGGTCATCATCACCTGCGCCGTCACCGGCGCGATCCACACGCCGTCGATGTCGCCGTACCTGCCGATCACGCCGAAAGAGATCGCGGATGCCGCCGTTGCGGCGGCCGAGGCGGGGGCCGCCATCGTCCACCTGCATGCGCGCGATCCTGTGGACGGCCGGCCGACGCAGGACCCCAAGTACTTCCGCGAATTCGCGCCCGACATCGCGCGGCGCTCGGACGTCGTCATCAACTTCACCACCGGCGGCGCACCGACGATGACGATAGAGGAGCGGTTGCAGCCCGCGCTGCTGCTAAAGCCGGAGGTCGCCTCGCTCAACATGGGGTCGATGAACTTCGGCTTGTTTCCGATGCTCGCCCGCTTCCCGACCTTCAAGCACGATTGGGAGCGACCCTATCTCGAAGGCTCGGTCGACCGCATCTTCCGGAACACGTTCAAGGACATCGAGCACATCCTCACTTCCTGCGCCGGCAACGCCACCTGTTTCGAGATCGAGTGCTACGACATCGGCCACCTCTATACCGCCAGGCATTTCTTCGACCGCGGGGTGGTCAAGGCGCCGCTTTTCATCCAGAGCGTATTCGGGATTCTGGGCGGCATCGGTCCGCACCCTGACGATGTCGCGCATATGAAACGCACGGCGGATCGCCTGTTCGGGGATCAATACCGGTGGAGCGTGCTGGGCGCGGGGCGGAACCAGTTGCCGATCGCGGCCATGTCGGCGGCGATGGGCGGCAACGTACGCGTCGGCCTGGAGGACAGCCTGTGGCTCGGACCGGGAAAGCTCGCGGAATCGAACGCCGCGCAGGTCCGCGCCGTGCGGCAGATCATCGAGGGGATGGGCCTCGTCATCGCCACCCCGGACGAGGCCCGCGAGATCCTGAAGCTCAAGGGCCGCGCGGCGGTTGGATTCTGACTGCAGCGAGGATCGAAATGGGGCACTCGAGCGAACGATGGAGCGAACTGCTCAGGCAAGCATCAACGGTTCGGAAAAAAACTTGAACTGCTTGCGCCCTGCCTGCTTTGCTCTGTACATGGCCACATCAGCATTCTTGAGCAACTCGGCGGGCGCCATTCCGTCCTCGGGATAGATGGCGATACCGATGCTCGCGGTCGCCGTGACGCGGTGTCCATCGAGAACAAACGGCAAAGCAAAGGCCGCCAGGATCCGCTCGCCAACAATCATTGCGTCGGCCGGCTGCCGCGTATCCTCGAGGATGATGGCGAACTCATCGCCGCCCAGCCGTCCAATGCTGTCGCTCAAGCGGATGCACTTCTGCAGCCGCAGCGCAACCTGTCGCAACAGCAGATCGCCGACGTCATGACCGAGCGTATCGTTCACTTTCTTGAACCCGTCGAGGTCGATGAACATCACCGCCATTTCCTTTTTGTTGCGTTGCGCGCGGCGCGCCGCCTGCTCCAGCCGGTCGTGCAGCAGGCGTCGGTTCGGCAGCCCGGTCAGCGAATCTAGGCTTGCGAGCTGCTCGAGCTTCTGTTGCGTTTCCTTCAGCAGCGAGATGTCGGTGAATACCCGCACATAATTGCGGATGTTGCCGTCAGCGTTGCGCACGACGGAGGCGGTGAGCCAGAGGGACAGCGGGGTCCCGTCCTTGCGGACGCGCGGCACTTCCGCCGCAACGGCACCATCACGATCCAGCCGGTAGTCCCGGGCCTCCGCTTCGGCCACGTCGAGCGGACCAAACGGCGACTCATCCAGCATCTTGCCCGCGATCTCCTGCGCGTCGTAGCCGGTAACCTTCGTGAACGCAGCGTTGACCATGACGACGCGATCATCGGTATCGCTGATCACGATGGCGTCGGCCGTCGTTTCGAACACCTTCGACGCAAGCTCCAACTCGTCCATACGCGCGCGCTCTTGCGTGATGTCGGTCGCGCTCGTCATGATGTAATCGACCTGGCCCTCGGCGCCGAAGATCGGCGCGCGTAAAAGGTGGTAGATGCGTGGCTCCTTGCCCGGCAAGTCACGCACCTGCACGATGTCCTGCACCATGGGACTCGCGAGGAGCTGGCGGTCGAACTCCATGATTTGCGCCGCATATGGGCCCTTCATGACATCCAGAACCGTCTTGCCGAGCGCTTCGTTCGGCCCGGTGCCGAAGATTAGCCTATTGGACTCGTTGCATAGCACGTACCGGCCGAAAGTCCCGGGACGCATGCTACGGACCGTGATGCCCGAGGGAACGTTATCGACCAGCGTTTCGAGAAAGCGGCGCTGGATCTTGAGCTTGCCGCGGTGGCGCTTCAGGCGTACGGCGAGTAGGGTGACCACCGCAAAAAATACCAGGATGATCAAGCTGACCGCCGCGGCGATGCCCAGGTAGTTGTTGCGGCGTTGGTAGAAATCTTCGAGCGCTTCGTTCGTCGCTTGCGCGGCCGTCACGATAAAGGGGTAGTCGGCCAGCTTCCGGTAAGCGACGATTCGAGTGACGCCATCGATGTCGCTTCGTTCTTCGTAGTGACCGATGGGATTTGTCTGCGCGCGCATCACGAGCTGCGGCCCGCCGGAATCAGGCGCCGATGTCGCCGCCCCGGCCACGTAACGCGCCCGAAACGTGCCGTCGAGGCCAAGCAAACCGAGGGTCCCCTGCTGGCCCAGGTCGGCGTCCTGGTGGTACGCCGTGAAGTAGTCCGGCGTCACGGCGAGCGACACGATTCCGGCGAACGACCGATCGGGGTTGTTCATGCGGCGACTCAACAGGATGATCGAGAGACCCGATCCACGACCGACAACGGGTTTGCTGATGTCGAGCAAACCCGTGTCCCGCTCAGCGTGCAGCCGAAAATATTCGCGATCCGAAATAGTGAACTGGCCCGACGGCTGGCTGCGAGCGATGATGTTACCCGAGGCATCAGCGATGTTCAGCACCACGAGCCCGCTGCTATCGACGAGCCCCTCCCGGATGAGTCGAGGCAGATCGAGCGAGCCCTGCTGTTCGAATTCATGCTTGACCAGGCGCGCCGTTTGATCGACATGCTTGATGGCCTGCTGCATATACCGCTCGAACGAAGCGGCTTCTTTCTCGGTGTCGCGCACCTTTTGGCCGATCAGCGTGCGCTCGGTCGACTCGAGTTGCAGCCATGTGACCGTCCAAAGGGCGGCAACCAGCAGCAGCCCGAACGCAGGCAGCGCCCATAGCGAGTGCTTGTGGCGAGTGAGTGAAAAACGACGGTGGCGAGGTTGTTCTTTGCTCATACGAGCTTTGGGTAACGCAATCCTAGCCACACGCACGGATGTGACGTCGATCCCGGAACCAGGTTGTCCGCTTTCGAATGCTGCAAAGCACCGCACCTCAGTTCATTGGCGGTGTTGCGGTCGTGTTCCTCCCGGAATCGGTAGAGCTCAGTGGCCAACCGGCGTGCTTGGTAATTAGGTCGAGCAAGTCGTATGCCACGCTGTTGCTCACGTTTCGTGGGCTACGAGCGGGACTATCCGCAGTCGGGATACGGGCCAGCGGACCGGAGACGGCACATTGCGCCGTGCTTGGGTGGCCCAAGAGGCTGGCGTTCGCGGCGGCCAGCTTCGCGTCCTGGCTCGGAGCCGGCAATGGCCCCCGACATTGCCACCCGGGATGACTGCCGCGAGACTCTGAAACGCAGGGGCCGCGTGGGGGGCGGGATTCTGACTGCGGTGCCGCGGCCTACTAAGGGGACAACTCCCTGACAGGGCGCACCTCGACGCTGCCTACGCGCGCCGGGGGGATCTTCGACGCCAACTGGATTGCTTCGTTCAAATCCTTGGCGTCGATCAGGTAAAAACCGGCGAGCTGCTCCTTCGTTTCGGCAAAGGGACCGTCGGTCACGGCCATTTTGCCGTTGCGCACACGCACGGTCGTCGCCGTATGGACCGGTTGGAGGGCCTCCGCAGCAATGGAGTGTCCACTTTGCCTGAGCGCTTCCCCGCAGGCGATGCACTCGCTGTCGGGAACGGTGTCCAGCTTCTTTTCGTCAAGATACACAAGGCACAGGTACTTCATGGCGCAACTCCCGTTGGAGATGAGGTCTTAGCAAAAAATGCAGAAGGGCTACACGACGTAGGATCGCTTCCCCCGCCGGAAGCCAATCGCCCTCCGGGCGTCAACGCAAGTCATGATGCTCCTTCAAGAAGTCCGATGCCGACTAGCGGCATGACCCGATGCCTTGCTCGGCAGCGCGCCCGAGCACACGCGACAAGGTAGAGGCGGTCCGCGGCGCATTGGTTCCAGCAGGCAGCCTGTTGCGCCGGTAAAGGAAAAGCAGCAGCGCCAGTAAGGTTCCACCGGGCATCAGGATTTCCAGCAGGAGATAAGGGCCCAGCTTCCGCCCAGCTCGATGCAAGATCTCCAAACCAATCAAGACTATCTGCATTTGCGGCTCCCGCTTGCCTCATCGACCTCGAAACCGTTCAGGTCTTCACTACCTAGTCGAACGGGCGAGATCGAAATCGACAGACCCGGGCGCCAAAGTTACTCGATGCCGGGTCGGAACCGGGTGGCACAGCCCGCAGCGTCGGTCGGGACGCGTTTCGGGATCAACTTGGACCCGCAGGCGCCGTCAGCGGAAGGTCTCGACCCTCACGAGGAATCGACGTACGCTGACTTTAGTCGTGCAGCTCGGCCAGCCGTCGTTGGAGAAATCGACGCTCCGGCTCCTGCCGCGCGAGCGCGATAGCGCGTTCGTAGGACGCCCGGGCGTCCGCCGTTTTGCCCAGCCGCCGGCAAAGGTCGGCCCGCGCCGCGTGCGCCAGGTGATAGTCGCGCAGATCGCCGCGTTCAAGGATCGTGTCGATCAGCACCAAGCCCGCGGCAGGACCGTCCCGCATCCCCACCGCCACCGCGCGGTTCAACTCGATCACCGGCGACGGTTCGGCGCGCAGCAGAACATCGTAAAGCCCGACGATCTCGCTCCAGTCCGTGACATCGGGGCGGGCGGCTTCGGCGTGTACCGCCGCAATGGCCGCCTGAATCGCGTACGGGCCGATGGGCCGCGACGAGAGTGCAGCTTCAACCAGCGCTGAACCTTCCCTGATCTGGTCGCGGTTCCAGAGCGAACGGTCCTGATCATTCAGCAGAATGAGCTCGCCCGTCGGCGAAGTACGCGCCCCGCGCCGCGATTCATGCAGGAACATCAGCGCCAGCAGTCCGAGTGCCTCGGGCTCCGGCAGCAATTCGACCAGCAACCTTCCCAGGCGTATCGCCTCGCCGGACAGATCGACCCGCGTCAGCGAGCTACCGGACGATGCCGAGTAGCCCTCGTTGAACACCAGATAGATTACGCGCAGGACGCTGTCCAGCCGCTGCGGCAGCTCGGCCGGCACCGGCACCTCGTAGGGAATGCGGGCATCGCGGATCTTCGCCTTGGCGCGCACGATGCGCTGGGCCAGCGTGGGTGCCGCACTCAGGAACGCCTGCGCGATCTCTTCCGTCGTTAGCCCGCAGACTTCGCGCAGCGTGAGCGCCACCTGAGCGTCCGGCGATAGCGCCGGATGGCAGCAGGTGAAAACGAGGCGCAGCCGATCATCCTCGATGCTTTCGCTGTCCGGAGGCGAGGCATCATCGGGTATGTCCTCAACCTGCTCGGCGACATCGTCGATCGCGACAAAGCGCGCCTGTCGGCGTATGCCGTCGATGGCCTTGAAGCGTCCGGTGGAGACCAGCCAGGCCCGCGGATTCTCCGGCACGCCATCGCGCGGCCATTGCTCGAGCGCCGCCCGGAACGCATCGTGCAACGCTTCTTCGGCCAGGTCGAAGTCGCCGAGAAGGCGCACCAATGTCGCGAAAACGCGGCGCGATTCGGCGCGATAGATGGCCTCTGCCGTCGCGCGTGCGCGTCCGGCCGAGTCTTCGCTCACCGGTGATCCTCCGACGAGTGCGAGTTGAGCTGCATACTTCGTGAGCTTATTCTGTCAGGTGCGGTGCGGCCCCGCATCAGCGTCCGGTGAAAACCGGTTTGCGTTTTTCGAGGAATGCCCGCTTGGCTTCCTTGGCATCCTCGCTTTGACCGAGTTCAACGGCCATGTCCTGTTCCGCGCGATACCCGTCGCGCAGCGTCAGGTTTTCCACGGTATTGAACGACTGCTTCAGCATCTGGATCGCCAACGGGCTCTTCGACGAGATTTCGCGCGCGATAGCCGTGGCGGTCGCGAGTAATTGGTCGCCCGGCACGCACTCTTCCAGCACACCAAGGCGATACAACTCGGCGGCGGGGATCCGCTGTCCGGTCAGCAGCAATCGCCGCGCTTTGGATGGCGTCAAATGGCGCTGCAGGAACTTTACCCCACCCGCCAGGCCAACGTCGACTTCCGGCATCGCAAAGATGGCTCCATCCGCGGCGAGAAGAATGTCGCAACACAGGGTAAGCACGAATCCCGCGCCGAGTGCCGGGCCATTTACGGCCGCGATTACCGGCTTGGAGCATTCCATGACCGAGTAGAAAACTTCTCTGACCAGTCGATTCAGCTTTCCGTGTTCGCCTGGCTCGCCGGTCATCAGCGAGCGTTCCTTGATATCGGCGCCGGCACAGAATATGGTTCCGCTGCCGGTAAGCACGACGGCGCGCACATCCTCGCGATCGTGCAGCGCATCGAACACACGGATCATTTCCTTGCGAATCACGCGCCCCAATGCGTTGACGGGCGGCCGGTCCAACGTCACCGTCGC
>DATNNK010000488.1:0-9719 GCA_035601875.1 Casimicrobiaceae bacterium
GTGACCTGTCCGGTGAACCAGGTGGGCTTGCTGTCGGCGCCGTAAATGAAAAAGGTGAGGAACAGGAAAGTGTCGCTCTGCACCACGTTCACTCCCCAGCCCGCTTCAGCCGGGTTGAACCAGATGTCGGTGTAGTCGGTGGCGGCGGCCTGCGCCGACGCCGTCAGCAGCAATAAGGTCAGCAGAAGTCGTTTCAGCATGCGATCATTCCCTGAATTGTAAAAGTTACGACGATCACGACGTCAGCGGCCCGATCCGTTCTAGGACCATCTCGACGGCGGAGCGTTCCGGGAATGATGGTTGGGCGCCGGCGGCGGTACACGCAAGCGATCCGGCTGCCACTGCGCGTCGAAGCGCTTCCTCAAGTGGCGCGCCGTCGTCCAGCATCGCAATAAGTGTGCCTCCGAACGCGTCACCTGCGCCGGTGGTATCGATCGCACAGACACGCGGGGTCGGAACGCGCAGCACTGTCGTGTCTCGAGCCGCGAGCGCGCCGTGCTCGCCCAAGGTCACGACTACCATCAGACCACGCACTGCGCCGGCCGCGGCGAGCGCAAGCTCACCTGGCGACGGTGGCCAACCAAAGGCCGCCGCCAGCGCAGCGGCTTCGAGCTGATTGACGACTAAGTAGTCAACCGAACACAGCGTGTCATGCGACAGTGGTTGCCACGGTGATGCATTGAGCACGACGCGCGATCCGTTGCGGCGCGCCCGCCCCACCAGCGCCTGATTCGCAGCGGCGGGAAGCTCATGCTGCAGCGATACCGTCGAACTGCGGGTGAGCAGCGCGTCGGGAATGGTGCTGGGATCGGCCCAGGCATTGGCACCCGGCACCGATACGATCAGATTCTCGCCGGTGGCCGAGACCAGAATCGTGGCGCAACCGGTGGCTTGGTCGACCCGGGCGACATAGGCGAGATCGACCGCGGCTTCGCTCACGAGCGCCAGCGCCGTCGCAGCGAACGCGTCGCGTCCGACAGCGCCCACGAGCCATGTCGGCGCGCCCGCGCGCGCGGACGCCAGCGCCTGATTGGCGCCTTTGCCGCCTGGATAGATCGCGAAGGAGGTCCCGGAAACTGTCTCGCCTGGGCCGGGAAATCTTTCGACGCGGGTGACGAGATCGATGTTGATCGAACCGAACACGAGGACCACGTGCGCCTCAGCGATTCGAACAGGATTTCATTGGACGCTCTCGCCCGGCTCAGCAGGAAGACGAGACGACCGGGCGCGTGAGCCCGGACTATCGATGAGCAAGCGCACTAACCTCCCTTGACGCCGCCGTGGGTGAGACCGACGACGATTTCCTTCTGGATCACGATGGTCAGCAGCAATACAGGAAGCGTCACCACAATGGCTGCGGCGGCCAAGGGACCCCACGCTAATTGCTCGAAGGTGAGCACGTTGTAGACCGCCGCAGGAAGGGTCCGGGTCGCGCGGCCGGCGAGCACCGCGCCGAAGACGAAATTGTTCCAGGAAAAAATGAAGGCGAGAATGGTGCCGACGATTATGCCCGGTCTGGCCAGCGGCAACGCGACATAACGGAACACCGTCCATACGTTTGCGCCGTCGATCTGGGCCGCTTCTTCGAGCTCGCGCGGCAGCGTCTCGAAGTGCCCGGCCATAATGTAGACGACGATCGGCACCGTGATCACCAGATGCGTGATGACCAGCGCGGTCAGTGTGTTGTTGAGGCCCAGCAGCTGAAACACCGTGAACAACGGAATCAGATACGACAAGGCCGGGGTCATGCGAGCGATGAGGATGAGTACCGTCAGCTTGTGCGCATTCGCGCGCGCGATTCCATAGCCTGCGGGAATACCGACAGCCAATGCCACGAGCGTCGCCAGCCCCGACACCACGATGCTGTTCCAAAAATAGAGGCCCATCGAGTTTTCCGAGAACACCTGCACGAAGTTGGCCAGGGTCGGCGGACTCGGCACGAACACCGGAGGGTAAGCGAGGTTGTCGATCTCATTCTTGAGCGACAGCGAGAGCATCCATAGAAACACCAGAATCGCGGGAGAGACGATGACGACTACGGAAAGCGCGAATCCCAGTTTGCGCAGCTTCCTTCGAAAGCGCGCTCGGGATGCGGTCGGTGAAGGGCGTGTGTCTACGCCCATTTGTCTAGACCCATTTCGTTTTCTCGCGCACGTGCAGGAGCACCAGCGCAAGGGCGAGAATGATGATGAAGAACACGACAACCACCGCGGACGCGTTGCCGACGTTGTAGAACGCGAACGCCTGCAGGTACAGGTAGAGATTGATGGTCTCCGACGCGGTCCCCGGGCCGCCCTGGCTGATGACGTAGATCGTGTCGAACGCCTTTAACGCGTCGATGGTTCGAATCACGGCTGCCACGATCAGAAACGGCGCGAGCAGCGGCAAGGTAATGTAGCGAAAAAGCTGCCACTCGGTAGCGCCGTCGAGTTTCGCGCTCTCGTAAGGTTCGGTCGGAAGCGCTGCCAGTCCGCCAAGCACGATCAGCATCACCAGGGGCGTCCAATGCCACACCTCCACCAGCACCAGGCTCGGGATCACCAGCGTCTGCGAATAAACCCACAGCGACGGCGGCAGGCCGACCAGCGACAGCAGGTAATTGAGAACGCCTTGTTGCGGATGGAACATCATCGTCCACACCAGCGCAACGGCGACCGGGGTGGCCATCATCGGCATCGTAAAGATCCCGCGCAACACTCCGCGAAAAGGGAATTCGCGATGAAAAATCAACGCCGCCGCAGTACCGAGGATCAACGGCAGGATGACCGCGAGCAGCGTGAAGTAGAACGTGTGCACGATCGATTCGAGGAAACGCTGATTGGTCGCCAGCTTGACGTAGTTCTCCAGTCCGACGAAGTGCGCGACCGATCCGATGCGCCAGTCGAACACGCTCATCCAGACGGTGAAGAGCCACGGGAAAATGATCACCGCGCCAACCACGACCAGCGCCGGCACGGCGAAAAAGTAATACGCCCGCCGGCGGCGAGCGAGAAAACCCGGCCGGGAAGCGGTCGGAAGCGCAGACGAATTCATCGATGCGCGAGCTGGAAATGCGCTTCGTCGCGGGCGCGCCGGGCTGCTGAGGCGACTTTAGGCCCGCGGGAAGCCGGCGTCAGGCTTTTTCGCTCTTGTCGAGCACTGGCTGAAAATCGGCGGTCGCTTTTTTCAATTCCGCCGCTGGATCTGCGCCATTGATCATGTTGGTGAGCGCAACGCCGAAAACATCCCGAAATTCAGTCACTGGCGAAATCACCGGCAAGCCCGGCTGGGCAATGCGCGCCGAAGTCAGCATGCATTCGACCCACTGCTTCGGCGCCTTGAAATCGCTCGACGACTGTGCCGCGGCGTAGGCGGAGTTTCGCACCGGAGCGCCGGCAGCCGCCTGCAGCATCCGCGTCTGGTTCATCTTGTTCGACGCCCATTGCAAATAGAACCACGCCGGATCTTTTTTCTTGCTGTAGGTCGAAATGCCTTCGCCGTCGCCGAACAGTGCCGAAACCTGTCGTTTGGGTCCAGCCGGCATCACGCCGTATCCGACCTTGCCTACGATGCGCGACTTGGTCGGATCCTCGAGTGGCTGCGCGAATCCGATGCCGTCCAGCCACATGGCGGCCTTGCCTTGCAGGAACAAGCTTTGCGATTCGTTCCAGTTGAAGCCAGCGACGCCAGGCGGCCCATATTTGCCAAGCATTACCTGATACATCTTGCCCGCGTCGATCGCCTCGCTGCTGTCGGTTAGAAGCTTGCCCTTGCCGTCAATGAAGCTACCGCCGTAGCCGAGCAGGAAACTGGTCCAAACCGGGACATTCGCGTTCTTGAGCCCGCGCGCCACAAAGCCCGCGACCCCTTTGCCGCTGTCAGTCAGCTTCGCGGCGGCATCCTGCATCTCGGCAAACGTCTTGGGAAAGGCGATGCCTTTAGCGTCGAACAATTCCTTGTTGTAATAAACCACCCAGGGATCCAGGTTGAGCGGCAGACTGTTGACGCGCCCGTCGGGCTCGACCGCGTAGTTCAAGCCTCCTTGAGCGAAGTCGGCAAAGTCGAGCGCCGGGTCGGCAAGGGATTTGTCGGCGATCATCGGCCGCAGATCGGTGAGCCAGTTATTCTTGGCGAATTGCCGTTTCTGGACATGGTACGACAACGCGATCACGTCGAAGCTCGGGTTGCCGGAATTGAATTCGATGACCGCCTTTTGCCGCTGCTGTTGCTCGGGAACCATTTCCGATCCGACAACGATGCCGGTCAGGTCCTCGAACTCCTTGTGAAATTTGGTCAACAGATCGCCGCGGGGACTCTTGACCAGAAAGATTTCGATCTTCTCTCCTTTGAAGCGTTTCCAGTCGAACGCGCCCGATCCTTGAGCTTGAACGAGCGAAGCGCCGGGCAGGGCGCCTAAGGCAACGGCGCCTGCGCCGGCACCCAGCAGCCGGCGGCGCACGGCGTCGGGACGATCGTCATGGATCGGTTGGCTCATGGTCTCCTCCTTCGTCGGTGGTGATGACGTCGCGTCTCGATTTTGTGAAGCTCGCGATCAGTGCAAATCATAGCTCACTGTGGCCGCTCGCTGGCGAGGTCGAGCATTTGCAGCCTGACGTACATAGCGGCGCGCACTGCATTCAGTAAGGACCGGCGGCATCGCGATCAGCGGCCGCTCCGCTCCCGACAACATCCGCGAGCCATGCGCGCCGCGCCGCGCTATCTAGCGCAACCAACGGTGGCCGTAGCGCGGCCCAGCCAGCGTCGCCGGTCAGCTCCGCCTGCAGCGCCTTGAAAGCTGCGAACAAGGGATAACGCTCCAGCGCTGCGATAAAGCTCTCGATGCGTTTGAGATCGTCGCCGTGGTTCGACGCAAGCGCGTTGTCGTAAAGCCGTCGCATCAATCGCGGGAACAGATTGGCGATTCCACAGATTGTGCCGGCACCACCGGCGGCGAGCGCGGCAGGCAGGTGCGGCTCGAAGCCGACCAGAATCGCCAGTTCCCGGAAGCGCGAGAGCAGCCTTCTCGTGTGATCGAGGTTGCCCTCGCTGTCCTTCACGCCTGCCAGCACTTCGGAATAGCCGGCAAATAGACGCTCGATGACCGTCGGCGAAATCGGTACGCCGCTGACTTGGGGGATGTGATACAGATAAAGCCGCAGCCGCGGGTCTCCGACGTCATCGATGACCTGCGCGTAGCTCGCGAATATGCCCTCATCGCTCACGGCCTTGAAAAAAAATGGCGGCAGGACCAGCGCGCCGGCGCAATGCGACTGCACGGCATGACGGGTCAGCTCGATCGTCTCCGGCAATGAGGCGCATCCGGTCGCGGCGAGAATTTGATTGGAGGCGATCCCCGCGGCGAGCAGGGCATCAAGGCCCGCGCGACGCTCATTCAGAGACAGCGATTGGCCCTCACCGGTCGTACCGAACAAGGCGATTCCATCGACGCCGGCGGCAAGAATGCGGCGCACGTGGTTCGCCAGTCGTGCGTGGTCCGGCAAGCCCGCGGCGTCGAACGGCGTGAGGACCGCGCACCAGACGCCCTGCACCGGACGGAGGGGATTCGCCAACGCCGCATCCATGGATTTCGGGACCGCTGACATGGTAGCAGACGCTCGCGGCACTCTCGCAAGACGCGTCGCCCTGACACCATGCCCGCGGCGCGTCGCGCGTTTACGACGCGGGCTCGCGTCAGTAGATGTGCCGCTGCAGCCCGGCGCGATGCAGAATCGTGGTTGCGATTTCTTCGATCGACCGGCTGGTGGTATTGACCGTCGGCACCCGCTCACGCTGCATCAGCGATGTGGCTTCGCGAACCTCGAACTCGCAGTTGGCAAGAGAGGCGTACTTGCTTGCCGGGCGGCGGGCCTCCCGGAGCTGCTGCAAGCGTTCGGGGTCGATCGTCAGGCCGAAGAGCTTATCGCGAAACGGCACGATGGAGCGCGGCAGCTGCCGGTCGACAAAGTCGTCAGGTGTCAGCGGAAAGTTGGCCGCGAGAATACCGAATTGCAAGGCGAGATAAAGTGCGGTCGGAGTCTTGCCGCAGCGGGAGACGCCGATCAGGATGATCTGCGCCTTGACCAGATCGCGTGTCGTGGCACCATCGTCGTGCGTTTGCGTGAAGTTGATCGCCTCCATGCGCGCGAAATATTCATGGCTGTTGGCGATGCCATGCGATCGGCCCGCCGCGTGCGAAGACTTCGCGGCAAGCTCCGCTTCCAGTGGTGCGATGAATACCTGAAACAAGTCGAGCACCATCGCGTTGGCGCGCCCCAACTGCGCGCTCATGACCTCGTCGACGATGGAGCTGAAGACCAGCGGACGTCTGCCCTCGGCTGCCGCGGTCTCATCGATCCGGCGCAACACGTCGTCGATCTTATCCGGCGTGTCGACGAATGGAATCGTGCGGCGCTGAAAATTGAGGCCCTCGAATTGCGACAATAGACTGTTGCCGAGCATCTCGGCGGTGATCCCGGTGCGGTCCGAGACAAAGAACACCGTGCGCTGCGCTGGCAGGCTCACCAATCCTTCCATACCGGTGTGACACCCGCAGGCAAGGGCGGCATATCGCCCAAATCTGCCCAGCTCTCACCCGGCCCGTGAAAGTCGGACCCGGACGAGGCCAGCATGCCGAAGACGCGCGCGTAACGCGCGAATTCCGTGTATTGGGCCGGCGTGTGACTGCCCGAGACCACCTCGATGGCATCGCCTCCCGTGTCCCGGAACTCCGAGAGCAGCTCGCGCATCTTTCCGTGCACTTCATATCGTCCAGGGTGCGCGAGGACCGCCTGGCCACCGGCGGCGTGTATCCATCCGACTGCGTGCGCGAGCGTTGCCCATTGATGCGCCACGTAGCCCGGTTTACCGCGAACCAGGTAGCGCCGAAAAACATCCCGGGTGTCGCGCGCATGTCCGGCCTCGACCAGGAACCGGGCAAAATGGGTGCGGCTGACGAGCCGGGCGCTGGTGCAGAATTTCATCGCGCCGGCGTATGCGCCGGCGATGCCCGCCACGGCAAGCTCTTCACCCATGCGTTGCGCGCGATGAGTGCGGCCGGACCGTATGCTCTCGAGTCCCTCGCACAAGACGACACAGTCGGGGTCGATGCCAAGCGCTATGACGTGCAGGGTGATGTCACGCCAGCTAACCGATAGCTCCGCGCCGTCGATCAGGCGAACGCCTGCCGCCTGCGCGGCAGCGCGCGCTTCGGCCAGTCCGCTGGTCTCGTCGTGATCGGTCAATGCGAGCACGTCCACGCCGCGCGCTGCCGCGCGCCGAACGACTTCCGCAGGCTTGAGCAAGCCGTCGGAACAGGTCGAGTGGCAGTGAAGGTCGTAGCGCAGCGTCACCGGGTTCCTAATACGTGGAGCGTGTGGAGGCTGACGAGCTCGATTCCGGACCCCCACCCCGTTGGTTGGTACTACTTGGCGTTTGCGGGTGCGGACCGATCGGGGGACGCTGCGGCAGGCGCGGCGCTCGAGCCTGTGCGTGCCTTTGCGCTGGGGCGGCCGGTGGGCGGGTTTTCGGCCGGAAAACCGCCGACGGTTTCGTCGAGCGAAAGCGTCTTGGAACCCGCTGCTCCGAAGACGAAGGTGACGGGCGCACAGCGATCCGAATCCATCACCAACAGGTATTCGCCGCGCTGACGCAACGCAGCCCGTGCCGCCGCGCCTTGATCGCTGAGATCGATCGGCGAGACCGTGTTGCGATACACGACGTTGTCGTAGCGGTCGAACAGCACGTAGCAGGTGGCCGCCTCGGCCGCGCCCGCTGACACGGCCAACATTGCAGCAATCGTCAACAAAACCGGTGGTCGGCGCACGGCAGTCATCCCGATCAAAGTAAAGATCGTATGCCGCTCTCGTCGCGGGTGCAAGGCGAAAGCGGCCAGTTGGGCAGGACGACGACGCAAGGCGCCGCGTCCGAAGCGGCGGCTGAGCGAATATGCGCAGGGCCGCTTGCCGATCTTGCTAAGTTTCGTCGGCGGCATCAAAATGCCGGGTTTGCCCCGCGTCCCTGCCGTCCGGCGGGCGACTCGCTCACCGAACGGAAATTTCTTGCTGACGGCGTCCAATATCACCATGCAGTTCGGCGCGAAGCCGCTGTTCGAAAACGTTTCCATCAAGTTCGGCGAAGGCAATCGTTATGGCCTGATCGGCGCCAACGGCTGCGGCAAGTCGACGTTCATGAAGATTCTCGGTGGGGACCTCGAACCCAGCGCCGGAAATGTATCGATCGACCCCGGCGAGCGGCTCGGCAAGCTGAAGCAGGACCAGTTTGCCTACGAGGATCTGCGCGTGCTCGACGTAGTGATGATGGGTCACGAGCGACTCTGGAACGTTCTGAAGGAGCGCGACGCGATCTATGCCAACCCCGATGCAAGCGACGCCGATTATCTTCACGCGGCGGAGCTGGAGGCGAAGGTTGCCGAGCTCGACGGATACACGGCCGAGGCGCGCGCGAGCGAGCTGCTGCTCGGCGTCGAGATCGAGCAGCGGCTGCATGACGGCCCGATGGCCAATGTCGCGCCCGGCTACAAGCTGCGGGTGCTTCTGGCGCAGGCGCTCTTTGCCGACCCGGATATCCTGCTGCTGGATGAGCCCACCAACCATCTGGACATCAATACCATCCGCTGGCTCGAGGGCGTGCTCAACGCGCGATCGTCGACGATCGTAGTGATCTCGCACGATCGGCACTTCCTGAACAGCGTCTGTACTCACATGGCGGACCTCGATT
The DNA here is from genome assembly GCA_035601875.1 of Casimicrobiaceae bacterium. GTDB lineage: Bacteria > Pseudomonadota > Gammaproteobacteria > Burkholderiales > Casimicrobiaceae > PALSA-1003. The sequence continues at coordinate 8,716 of DATNNK010000488.1, forward strand.
ACCGGACCCTCAGCGTGTACCCCGGCAGCTACGACGATTACATGATCGCGTCGACGCAGGCGCGCGAGCGTCTACTGTCGCAAAACAGCAAGGCCAAGGACCGCATTGCCGAGCTCGAGGAATTCGTGCGCCGGTTTCGTGCCAACAAATCCAAGGCGCGACAGGCGACCTCGCGCGCCAAAGCGATCGAGAAGATCAAGATCGAGGACGTCAGGCCGTCGAGTCGGCAGAACCCGTACATCCGCTTCGAGATCGATCCGAAGGCCAAGCTGCACCGGACGGCGGTCGAGATCGCCAAGCTCGGCAAGGGCTTCGATCAGCCACTGTTCTCGGATCTATCCTTGCTGCTCGAGGCGGGAAAGCGCTTGGCGATCATCGGCGCCAACGGGTCCGGCAAGACGACGCTGCTCCGAACGCTTCTCGGCGAGCTCGCGCCGGACCGGGGAACGGTCAAGTGGGCGGAAAAGGCGACCGTCGGCTATTACCCGCAGGACCAATCGTCCATATTCGAAAGCGACATCGAGGTATTCGACTGGATGAAACAGTGGGCCCTCGAAGGCGATGACGACCAGGCGGTGAGGAGCGTTCTGGGCAAGCTTTTTTTCTCCGGCGATGACGTCGCCAAGCCGCTGCGCGTCCTTTCCGGAGGTGAACGGGGTCGCATGCTGTTCGGAAAGCTGATGCTGACCCGCCCCAATGTGCTGATGATGGACGAGCCGACCAACCATATGGACATGGAGTCGATCGAATCCTTGAACCTGGCGCTGGAGCGCTACGCCGGCACGCTCATATTCGTCAGCCACGACCGCCAGTTCGTATCGTCGCTGGCGACGCACGTGATCGAGCTAGGAAAGGGCCAATTTACCGAATATGACGGCTCTTACGACGACTACCTCCTTTCCAAGGGCGCAGGATAGCCTCGAAACTGAGGGAAATCGGCATGGGCGGTGCCCTGGAACCGCCCAGCGCGCTTGCGTCGGCGCCAGCTTTAGTCAACAATTATG
>DATNNK010000489.1:0-5400 GCA_035601875.1 Casimicrobiaceae bacterium
CAGAACGTCGGCAGGCTGCTGCGCACCTATGTCTCCGAAGCCATCGAGCGCGAGATCGCACAGTGGAAACGCGACCAGCACTGAACCAGAAACTGCCGTACGCGCTTCATGAAGGAAATGGTTCGTGATAGACTTAAATCCTATGAACAGGTGCCAAGCGCGGATGAGATGCCGTTTCGGCGCGACCGGTGTATCGGCGCGGTACGGTTACGGCTACAGCTTTTATTTCGGCAAAACTGCCGAGGGCCGCGCTCACCGATAGCTCATTGGGACAAGCGACAACGAGTTTAGGCAACGATCGGGCGGCCCAGGGGCCGCCCGATTTTTTTCCGGAGACGAAACATGATTATCGTTATGCAAGCCGATGCAGGTGCGGACCAGATCGAAGCGGTGGAGGCGAAGATCCGAGCGCATGGCCTGGCAGTACACGTCTCGCGCGGAACCGAGCGGACGCTGATCGGCGCGATCGGTGACGAGCGCGCGCTCGAGCCGGAAATGTTCGACCCGATGCCCGGTGTCGAAAAGTCGATGCACATCGTCAAGCAGTACAAGATGGTTGCCCGCGAATGGCACAAGGAGAACACCGTCATCGATGTGGCCGGCATCCCGATCGGTGGCAGCACCGTGCAGGTCATCGCCGGTCCCTGCTCGGTGGAGACCATGCCGCAGATGGAAGCTGCTGCCGCGGGAGCGAGAGCCGGCGGCGCTCGGCTGATGCGTGGCGGCGCGTTCAAGCCGCGCACGAGCCCTTACGCGTTCCAGGGAAAAGGCGTCGAAGGGCTGGAAATGTTGCGCTCCTCGGCCGACGCGCACGGACTGCCGATCGTCACCGAGCTCATGGACGTGAGAATGCTCGAGACGTTCCTGCAGTACGACGTCGATGTCATTCAGATCGGCACCCGAAACATGCAAAATTTCGATTTGCTGAAAGAGGTCGGGCGGATCAAGAAGCCAGTCATCCTCAAGCGCGGCATGTCGGCGACGATCAACGAATGGCTGATGGCCGCGGAGTACATTGCCGCCGGCGGCAATCACAACATCATTTTCTGCGAGCGCGGCATACGCACCTTCGAGACCGCGTACCGCAATGTGCTCGACGTCACCGCGATTCCGGTCCTCAAACGCGAGACACATTTGCCGGTCATCGTCGATCCCTCGCATGCCGGCGGCAAGGCATGGATGGTTCCAGCGCTTAGCTGCGCCGCCGTCGCCGCCGGCGCCGACGGTCTGCTCATCGAGATTCATCCCAATCCCTGCGAAGCGCTTTGCGATGCCGACCAGGCATTGACGCCGGCGGAGTTTGCAAGCTTGATGGAAAAGCTAGGGGCGATTGCGCGCGCCATCGGACGCGATATCTAAAGCAAGGGCGGAGCATTCGCGAAACGCGCAGCGCTTGGGACCGCGGAGCGCGAGCTCGTTCCGCTATAATCTCCGACTTTTGCACGTTACGCTTCCACTACCCGCCGATGGATCTCGACAAGAGTTTTGAACCCGCCGCCATCGAGGCGAAGTGGTACCCGTTCTGGGAATCGCGCGGGCTTTTCAAACCGTCGATGAAAAACGGCGCGCCGGCGTTCTGTATTCAGCTGCCTCCGCCCAACGTAACTGGAACGCTGCACATGGGGCACGCATTTCAGCACACGCTGATGGACGTGCTGATCCGCTATCACCGCATGCAAGGCGACAATACGTTGTGGCAGGTCGGAACCGACCACGCCGGCATCGCGACCCAGATCGTCGTCGAAAATCAGCTCAAGGCGGAGGGAACATCGCGCCTCGAGCTGGGGCGTGACAAATTCATCGAGCGCGTCTGGGCATGGAAGGAAGAGTCCGGTTCGACGATTACCCACCAGATGCGCAGGCTTGGTTCGTCATGCGACTGGTCGCGCGAGCGCTTCACCATGGACGCGGGACTGTCGAACGCGGTCATCGAAACATTTGTGCGTCTCTACGACGATGGCCTGATCTATCGCGGCAAGCGGCTCGTCAACTGGGATCCGAAGCTCGGCACTGCCGTGTCCGACCTCGAAGTGGAAAACGAAGAGGAGACCGGGACCTTATGGGAGATCCGGTATCCGTTGGCGGATGGAAGCGGTGATTTGACGGTCGCCACGACGCGACCCGAGACGATGCTCGGAGACGTCGCGGTGGCGGTGAATCCCGATGACGCGCGATACGCTCACCTGGTCGGCAAGGAAGTCGCGCTGCCGCTGACCGGACGCCGCATTCCGGTGATCGCGGACGCCTACGTCGACAGCGAATTCGGCACGGGCGCGGTGAAAATCACGCCGGCGCACGACGTCAACGACTGGGAGATCGGCCAGCGTCACGGCCTGACGCCCATCACCATCTTCACGCTCGACGCCAAGCTCAACGATAACGTGCCGCAGAAATACCGCGGGCTTGATCGTTACGTCGCCCGCGAGGCAGTCCTTGCCGACCTGAGAAGCGCCGGTCTGCTGCGTAGCGAGAGGTCGCACAAGATGGTCGTGCCGCGATGCGGTCGCACCGGCGAAGTCATCGAGCCGATGCTCACCGATCAATGGTTCGTGGCTATGAGCAAACCCGCACCCGCTTCGCATGCTTGCTTAGGTGGCAAGTCGTTCAAGGATATCTGCCTGCAAGCGGTCAATGGGGGCCTTGATAGCACCGGCATGCAAGTGCCCGACCCGATCCGCTTCGTTCCCGACCACTGGACATCGACCTACAACCATTGGCTCGAGAACGTCTACGACTGGTGCATCTCGCGCCAGCTCTGGTGGGGACATCGGATACCCGCCTGGTACGACGAGCAGGGCAACATCGTCGTCGCACGCAACATCGAGGAGGCGGCGCGGAAGTCCGGCAAGCAAGCCGCCATGCTGACGCAGGACCCCGATGTTCTGGACACATGGTTTTCGTCCGCCTTGTGGTGCCACTCGACGCTGGGCTGGCCGGAGAAGACTCCTGAGCTCGAAATATTTCTGCCGAGCTCGGTGCTCGTTACCGGCTTCGATATCATTTTTTTCTGGGTCGTGCGCATGATCATGATGACGACCTATTTCACCGGGAAGCTGCCTTTCCGCGACGTGTACATCAATTCGATCGTGCGCGACGAGGAGGGTCAGAAAATGTCCAAGTCCAAGGGCAATGTCCTCGATCCTCTGGATTTGATCGGCGGCACCAGCCTGGAGGATCTTCTCGCGAAGCAGGTCCAGGGGCTGGTGCTGGAAAAGCAACGTGCCACGATCGAGAAGCGAATCCGGAAACAGTTTCCGAACGGTATCCCGGGTTATGGCGCCGACGCAGTACGTTTCACGTTTGCCAGCCTCGCGACCTTTGGTCGGACACTCAACTTCGATCTCTCGCGCTGCGAAGGTTATCGCAATTTCTGCAACAAGCTGTGGAACGCGACGCGATTCGTGCTCATGAACGTCGACGGCAAGGATGTTGGCCTCGACCCCTCCAAGCCGACGCGATTGTCAATCGCTGATCGATGGATACAAAGCCGCCTGCAACGGGCGGAAGCGGAGATTGCGACCCACCTCGCTGCGTATCGCTTCGACTTGGCCGCCAAATCGATCTACGAGCTGGTGTGGGACGAGTATTGCGACTGGTACGTCGAGCTCGCCAAGGTGCAATTGCAAAACGGCGCGCAACACGGAACTGAGGCCGAGCAGCGCGCCACCCGGCAAACCCTGGTTCGCGTGCTGGAGACTATGCTCCGCCTCGCGCATCCCTTCATCCCCTTCATCACCGAAGAGCTGTGGCAAAAGGTCGCTCCGCTGGCCGGGACGAGGGGCGACTCGATTTCGATCCAACCGTATCCCGCCTCCGGCGCGTCATTGACCAACTCGGCGCCCGATGCCGAGGCCGATCGCGAAGTAACGCGGATCAAGGAGCGAACGGTCGCATTGCGGACGCTGCGCAGCAAAATGGGAGTGTCCCCGGCGAAGCGCATCGCCGCGTTTGCCTCGGGGGACAGGGCGTCGTTAAGCGCGAGCTCCGCTTACGTGGTGGCGCTTGCCAAGCTCTCCGGACTGGAAATCGTCGATGAGCTTCCGAGGCACGACGCACCGGTCGAAGTGGTCGGCGGCGACAGGCTGATGCTCCACATCGAAGTTGACCTCGTCGCGGAGCGGGCGCGCCTCACTAAAGAGCTCGCGCGACTCGAATACGAGATCGCCAAGGCCAGGGAAAAGCTCGCCAACGCGTCCTTTGTCGGGCGGGCGCCGGCCGCGGTGGTGGCAGAAGAGCGTGCGCGGCTGCAAGCGAACGAGGCCACGCTCGACAAGGTGAGGACGCAGCTCGATCGCCTGTCGGGCTCCGCTTAAAGGCGTACGCCGGACAGGTGCGCTGTGCTTCATCCGCGGCACGTCTCTCGCCTCCATGCCGACCTTTCCGCTCTTCCGCGCGCTTTCGCACCGGAACTTCCGTCTGTTCTTTTTCGGACAGGGGCTGTCGCTGATCGGTACCTGGCTGCAGCAGGTTGCGATGTCATGGCTAACTTATCGCCTTTCGGGCTCGGCGTTGCTGCTTGGTGTCGTCACGTTTTGTCAGTACATCGCGGTGTTGCTGCTGGCGCCCGTCGCCGGTGTCCTTGCCGATCGGATCGACCGCCGGCGAGCGCTGTTGATAACGCAGTCGGTGATGCTGGCGCAGGCACTCACCTTGGCCGTGCTCACCGCGACCGGAAGGGTCGAGGTTTGGCATGTTGCGGCGCTGGCCCTGGTGCTCGGTTGCGCGTCGGCGTTCGACATTCCTTTACGTCACGCCATGATTGCACGGCTGGTCGGCGATCGATCGCATTTGCCGAATGCGATCGCGCTCAATTCGCTGTTGATCAATTGCGCTCGCGTCGTCGGCCCCGCGATTGCCGGCATCCTGATCGCGGCGGTGGGCGAAGCGATTTGCTTCGGCCTTAACGCGTTGTCCTTCGGCGCGGTGCTCTACGCGCTGGCCAAGATGCGCTGGCCCGCCGCGCGTACGCCGGCGCCTCCCGCAGGATGGCTGGCGAGCTGGCGGGAAGGGGCGAAGTCGGCATTCGGCTTTCGCCCGATTCGGGCTGCCTTGCTGCTCATCGCATTGATCAGCGGCACGATCGGGACCTATTCGACGCTCATGCCGGTATTTGCCAAGGATGTGTTTGGCGGAGACGCACACACACTTGGAGTGCTCCTGTCCGCAGCCGGCAGCGGGGCGCTGCTCGCAGCGCTTTACCTGGCCAGCCGGCACACCACACGCGGGCTGGACCGCGTCATCCTCGTTGCGGGAGCGATCGCGTCGCTCGCCATGCTCGCCTTCGCGCACTCGACCCGCCTTGCACTGGCGCTGCCCTTGCTCGTCGGGCTGGGTGCAGGCTTGATCGCGGCGCAGGCCTCGATTCAAACGCTGGTGCAGACGCTGGTCGACGACGACAAG
>DATNNK010000490.1:0-14632 GCA_035601875.1 Casimicrobiaceae bacterium
ATGGTGTCGGGCTGGGTTCATTGCCATCAGCTGATCGTCATTGAGTTCCTCCCGGCAGAAAATCGACTGCTCCAAGAGCGGCTGCGCGGACGGCGAATCCGATTCGCCGATGCTGAGCGTGCTCTTCTGGCGCGCAAGGCGAAGGCGGTAGGGCGCAAAAGCCCTGCTCGAACTCGACACCATAGTCTCTCTGGGTACTCTGTTGCGGTGGCATCGGCTGTGCTCCGCAAAAACTCGATCCAGGCGATTGGGGCTGAGTACGAGCATGAAAGCCATGGCATGATGTCGGCGTGATCGCCTTCGCTTGCATGGTTCTGCGTCTGCTCGGCGATTTTGATCAGCTTGCTGGTGCTGACCGCCAGGTCGGGACGATCAATCGAAGCAGAAAACCTCGTCTTGCGCCGGCAGCTCGCGCTCTTCAAGGAGCGTGGAGTAAAACCGCGACGCATCGATGCCGCCACTCGCTTGAGCCTTGCCTGGCTCTCGCGGTTATGTGACTGGCGATCGTGCGTGATTGTCGTTCGGCCAAAGACAATTGTGCGCTGGCATCGAGCGGGCTGGCGACTGTTCTGGCGCTGCAGATCACGACCCGGACGACCTCCCATTCCGCTGGAACTGCGGCAGCTCATTCGACGGATGGCGACCGAGAATCCTTTATGGGGTGAGGAGCGCATCGCCAATGAACTCTTGGTGAAGTTGGGCATACGCGTCTCGCCAAGGACAGTCAGGAAATACATGCCCATGAGGCCGTCAGGCCAGCCGCGTGGTGATCAGCGCTGGTCCACCTTCCTGAAGAGCCATGCAAAGGCGATTCTTGCATGTGACTTCTTCATTGCGGTCACTGCGACGTTCCGGATGTTATACGTGTTCGTGGTGATCGAGCACAGCACGCGGCGTCTGGCGCATATCAATGTGACAGCGAATCCGACCGCCGACTGGACTCTGCAGCAGTTGCGGGAAGTCGTGGGGAATGGAGGAGGGCACCGCTACCTGATCCACGATCGAGACCAGATCTTCGCCAAGCACCTCGACGATTCGATCCGGGCTCTGGGCGTCCAAGTATTGCGATCACCCGTTGCGAGTCCCAAGGCGAACGCCATCTGCGAGCGCGTGATTGGGACCGCGCGGCGCGAATGCCTCGATTGGCTGATTCCGATGTCTGAGGCGCATCTACGCGCGATTCTCAAATGTTGGGTGACACATTACAACGGCGGACGTCCTCATAGCGCGTTGGGACCTGGTGTGCCAGATCCGCCCGAGAAACATGAAGGCGTCCCGAAGCTAAAACACCGCTACGGCTTGGCGGCGGACGCGCTCGTCCTCGTGAAATCGGTCCTCGGTGGCTTGCATCACGAATACTCGCTTGGAAAAGTGCCATCGGGCGCCTGATTGTTCGGCGACAAGCCGGAACGAAACGCGCAACGCCAATTTTTGCGGACGACAACCCTTTCGCCACGCCTACTGGGTAACTGGCGCGTCGGAGATGAGTTCCGCGTAACCGAGCATCGGCAGCGGCGGCGGCAGATGCAGCTTTTCGGCAGCGCTCATGCGTATCTGATAGGAGAAGCGTTTCAAGGGTTCGATCGGGATCGCCGACGGCGGTACCTGGTCGACCAGGATCTGCTCGGCCTTGTGTGCCGTGAACTGCCCGACGCTGTAATAGCGGCTGACCAGACCGGAGAGCGCACCGGCCTGCATCAATTGTTCCGTTGAGGCGAACGTGGGAAGTCCGATCTCCATGGCGGTCGGTATGATCACGTCCTGCGCCAAGGTGCCGAGAAAGGTGTCCGGAGGCAGATACAGCCATTGTGCTTTGGCATCCTTGAGCTCGCGCACCAGATCGGCGGCGCCGTCGGCAGTGACTTGGCGGTTCGCATCCAGGCGAAACGTCCTCGAGACCGTGTCAAAGCCGATGGTGCGCCCCAGCTTGCGAATCGCATCGAGCACCACGACCGAATTCTGTTCGGTCGGCGTGTACAGCACACCGAGCGTGTCGAAAGGCCGGTAAGCCGCCATTGCCTTGATCTGCGCATCGATGGGCGCTACGTGCACGACGCCCGTCACCTTGCGCTTGACCGCGCTTTCCTTCTCCGAGACGATTTTCGCCAGTGTCGGGGACGCGACCAACGTGAAGACCACCGGAATATCAGTAATGTACTCGCCTTGATTGACTGCATCGAATGGTCCAACCACACCGAGTGTGACTGTCGTTCCCCACGTGTAGATGAGATCGGGGCGGGTGGTTCGAATCTCCTGGATCAACCGGGGCATACGCGAGAAGTCCCGGTTCATGTCCCGATAGGTGATCTGCACGGGGACCTTGCGCGAGGCGAAGTAATCCTCGAAGCCTTTCTCCACGTCAGTCCTGCCGCGAAACGTGATCGCGTAGATGCGAAACGGCTTGCTCGGGACACGCCGGCTCGGCGCGGCAGCTTCCTGCGCCAGCGCGAGCGCGGTGGGCCAGCTGCAAAGTGCCGCGGCGGCACCGTACTCAAGAAACGCGCGTCGAGATAGTCGTTTGGTCATATTCTTGCTCCTTCTAGGATTGCTTCAGGCTGGGGCGAGCGCCGAGTGCGCCGGACGGCGTGTGGCTATGACAAAGCACAAGCCACACACGATCACACCGATTCCAATGGACGCGAAGCTGCCTCGGTAGCCTAAACCGAGCAGCAGTACGCCTGCGATCAATGGACCGATCGCGTTGCCGAGCCGCTCGATCAACCGATACACGCCATACACCGACGATTCGCCCATCAGGGCGACCTCGGCATCGCAATGCTCTCGTACCAGTGCGCTTTGGGCCGAAATGGACAACGATTGACCGACGCCCACGAGCAGCGTCGCCGCGAATACCCAAGCGACGTCGTTGCCGAACAGCATCAGCACACCGCCGAGGCCCGAGGTCGTCAGGCCCACGCCAACCAGCAGTTCCATCCGCCCGCGCGTCGCGGCGATCGCCGCCGCGATCGGGGAGAGCACGACCATTGCGATGGCATAGACCATCAGTATCCGCCCAACTACCGATTGTGAACTTCCAATCGACACCACGTACAAGGGTACGAGGTAGAAACACATGCCGGTGAGGAGGACCTTGGCCGGGACCGCTGCGAGCGCGGTGACCGTCATGAATCGCCGATTGAGCAGCAACCCGCCGATCTCGCGCAAGCTCGGCATCCTGGCGGCGGCACGCCGCGTATCCCCCAGCCCTTCTTTCGGTAGCTGCCAGATGGTAGCGATCGACGCGAGCGCAAGCACCGCCGAGACGACCAGCGTCAGCCGCCGACCGATGTTGTCGGCCAGGATACCCCCGATCGACGGTCCGCAGATCGTAGCCACCATGATCGCGCCGATGAACAGAGAAAAGCTGCGCGCCCGATTGCTCGTCGTCGCGTGTTCGAGCACATGCGCTTGTCCGGCGACGAATACCAGGGCATAGCCGACCGCGCACAGCGAGCGCCAGAGCAGCAGATCGAGCACGCTCCCCGCGAGCGCACTACCCGCGAAACCGAATGCGGCGATGGCGGCGCCCAGGAGCATTGCACGACGCTTGCCGACGCGCTCGCAGTAGCGTCCGAGCGATGGCTGAGCGATTGCCACGATGAACCCGAACAGCGCGATCGGCAGCCCTATCACGATCTCAGGGGAGAGCCATGGAACCGGGACCAACAGCTCCTTGATATAGGCGGGCAGGAACGGCCGCGTGAATTCCTCGGCGAGGATGAAGACGAACAAGGGTGCCCGGACCTTGGCCAGTTGGCTGTCGTCTTTTTGGGCGGTTCCGTCGTCGACGCCGAATCGGAAGCGTAGGCCGAGCGCGTGCAGGCCCTTCTGGACGGCCGCCAGTCCGGGCGGGCGCTCGTGCGCCGGACTCCGCTTCAGGGTCTCCAGATCGCGTACCAAGGCGTCGTAGGCAGAATTGACCCGCGCACGCAATACCTCGATCAGCTTGTGGACGTCAGCGAGCGCGGCATCTGTGCGATCACTGAATCGCGAGGTGAAATCACCTGAGGCGCCGCGCTCGAACGCCTCATCGAGTGACCTGAATGTCCCATCGAACTTCGAACCGACGATGAAGTGAAGCAGTTCGAGGGTCAAGAACAGTGCCACCACCAGTACGATCAATACGTCGTACAGCATGTCGAGCACCATGCGGTCGACGAAATCCACGCCGATGCCTATGTGCAGCATGCCCACCCGCCTTTCCGCCGTGGCGATCGGCATGGACACGAGGAATTGGTCGCCGACGCGAACCGGCAACGGAGAGGCGTGCGGCTGAGGCGTCATGGCGAGGATCGCCGGACTGTGGAAGTATTCGGCTGCGCCGCGGGGCTGCGTGAACCGCTGGTAGACGATGTTGCCCTGCATGTCGGTGAGGGCAACGTAGGAGACCTCGCGAATCGACTCCTTGAGCTCGTCGAATGATTGTTCCACGCCGTACATCTTGCCGAAGTCGATGCGCTGCTCCATGGCCTTGATGATCAGCGAACGAAGCGTGGCGCCGCCGCTGGCGACCTTCTTTGCCATTTCCGGCACAAGAGCGCGCTCGAATGCCTGGTGCGACAGGTAAGCGCTGACCGCAAGCGCCAGAAGCACGATCAGCATCAGCACGCCGGTCAGGCGCAGGTAGACGCTGCGCAGATAGCTCGGGCTCACCGCTTCTCTCCTTGTGCCAGCTTTCCGCGCAGCATTGCGATTTCTGTCTCGGCGTTGCGCACGCTTTCGACGTAGCGCCTGAGTGCTGTTCCGAATGGACCCTCGCGAACGGATGAGGCCAGTGGATCGTCCGAGCCAAGCGCCGCCGCGACCGTGTCGACGTGGCGCGACAACTTGTTCAGCACCCCCAGCAGTGCAAACGAGGCCAGCGTCGCAGCGGCCAGAAACACGAGCAACGCTTGAAGCGCCAGAGTGCCTGCCACTGCATTGCTCGTCGCCTTGAGCTGGTCATCCGAATAGCGCACGACCACGTGCCCTATCGTGAGGCCGAAACTGTTCTTGAGGAGGTTCGTGGCCGCCGAGTCGGTGCCGTCCCGGACGAACCAGTCGGATCCGTTCGATCGGCGCGCTGCTTCCAGCCAGCTCGCTGGCACCGGGCGCGCCAAGCGCAATCGGTCGGTGCTGTAGAGCAGGTTCCCCTCGTCGTCCAGGACGTCGATGCTCAGGATCAAGCTATCCGTGGCGCGCTCGCGCTCCAGCGCTCCTGGGAGCGTGCCGATATCCGAGAAACTCATGCCAAGCGCGAGCGACGACTGAATGTTGTTCTCGATCGCCTGTCCAGTCGCCACAAGACGTTCCTGGACGATGCGTTCGGCGATGCTGCGGTACTTGAAAAAATTGAGAAGACCGGCCATGCCAACCGCAAACAGGCACACCAGGATCGCAACCAGGATCATCTGCGGTCGATTCGTCTTCATCAATGTCGCTCCCGCGTCCGCGAGTTGGCTCGTTGGCCTTGCAAGAGTTGCTTCCTCACTCTATTCGTGCAACGTGTCATCGGTTCGCTGCGATTCCCGTCGTCAACCAAGTCTTCGGTCAGTCTCTTGTACATGCGCGCATGTACGCCACAAGCGGCGGCGCTAGGTCGGGTGTTTCAAACTCCCGGACAAGGGCTGTTCTTGACCACCGCCGGCATGAGCACCCTGAGACCATCCAGCAGGGTAAGCAAGATGTGTGCGCAGCCTTCGATACCCCGGGGCTAATCCATTGCGGCATCGGAACCGCTGCCGAGTGCTGAAGGACAGCGTGCGAAGCGCCGAGCTCGAAGCCGCCTCGGCGTCGAGGAGCCGGAGGTAGGATACAAGAGGGCTAGATTGCGACAAGCAGCGTCGAGATATCAGATGCGCGCGCACTGAAGCTACTGACGACATTCGATCGAGACTGACGTCTAACGTCACGCGAAGTACCTATGCACTTGTTCTCGCGCGCGATTGGCCGATACCGACATTTGCGGGCTCGCTTCTTGCGTGCCATCGCGCTACAGGCACTCCAAATAAAGACTGCGACACTTGCATTTGCCCACATCATGGGAAAGACAACCAAGGAATTTGGCGTGACCTGCCGGGGGCTCCGATGAGCGCACGTCTCGCCGCCGTCCGGCCTCTCACGGACGAAGCGAACGAATCCGCTCTATCGGGGCATCGTGATCCTTCGTGGGAGTTACCCGTTCCCGGCCGCCTGCGGGTGCTGAAGAATTGGGACGAATACATCGCCGTCGCGAGCAAGGTGATCGGCCGATTCCACGGCGAATTTCAGCTCCGCCACTTCGAATACGAGCATCCGATTCGACTGCAGCCGCGGACCGTTCGCCGACTGCAACGCCGCTATCGCGTCAGCGTGGCGTACACCGATTGGGGAAGGCCCGACGCACCGCTCGTCGTGTGTTGCGGAGGCGTTGCCAACGTGGCCGCGCGATTCAACTACCTCGCTTCGGACCTTTGCAAGCACTTCCGCATCGTGTGCATGGATTGGGTCGGCCGTGGTCGGTCGGGCTGGTTGGCGAGCGAAGACGACTACTCGATGGCCACCTACGTCGAACAACTACGCCAGATGCTCGAGCACTTGGGTAGCGGACCAGCCACTATTCTGGGCTCGTCGCTCGGCGGCAACGTCGCGATCGAGCTCGCGGCCCGCTATCCGAAGCGCATCGATCGATTGATCTTGAACGACATCGGTCCGTTTGTTCCCGCGCGCCGCCGGCGCCGGCGCGCCGATACGCTTGCGCGCCACTACGTGTTCCGCGACCCGGCCGACATGCTCCGTCGCGTCGGCGCCTCGCAGAAGAACGACGGCCCGGTGAGCGATGACGTGCGTTTCAACCTGACCTTTCATCAAACGCGTTGGTCGGACGAAGAGGGCGGACGTGTCTATCGGCACGACGTGCGCGCATTGCAGGCGTACCGGCGCGACGCGCAGACAAGCCTGCGCCAGTGGGGACAGTGGGCAAAGGTTCGTTGCCCGATCCTGTTGATTCACGGCATGCAGTCGGACGTGCTGTCGCAATCGACGATTCGGCGCATGTCGCCCGGCGAGCGGCTAACGTTGATGCACCTGCCCGACACCGGCCACACGCCGATGCTTGCGGACCGCAACCAGATCTCGTTCGTGCGCGACTGGCTGCTCGATATCGGGGCGGCCGAGCGTGAATGGTCCGTGCTCCACGCGTTACCGCGTGCGCGGCACCCTTGGGTGCCGTTAAACTTTGCGCCATTGAATGTGCTCCAATGAGTCCCTCGCGGCCGTTGGTCTTCGTGCGGCACGGGGCGACGCACGCGAACATCGCCGAGCTACGCTGCGGCGGCGATCTCGACGTTCCGCTGATCGAGCTGGGACGTCGTCAGGCGGTAGAGACTGCGCAGCGCATTCGCGACTTGCGCTTGCCGATCGGGCTGATATTCACCAGCTCGCTGCAGCGCGCGCACGAGACCGCCACCATTGTCAGCGACGAGCTGCGGGGGGTCAAAGTGGCGGTCGAGCCGACGTTTGCGGAACGGTACCTGGGCACGTGGAACATGCGTCCGATCAACGAAACGCAAGCCGCATTCGAGGCGGGCGAGACCCCTCTCGGCGGCGAGTCCAACGCCGCATTCATCGAGCGTGTCGGACGCGGCCTCGAGAAGATAGTGCCGCGGCTCGAGGAGCAGCCTCTGCTTATCGCGAGCAAAGGGGTCGCGCGTGCCATCTGCGAGTTGCTCGGTCTCGAATGGCGACGGATCTTGTCGAACGGCGAGATCGCGCGCTTCGAGCTCGCGCCGTTTGTCAGCCGTAGGCCCGATCGGGTGAGAACATGAAATCTAGTCATTCCGCACCGAACGATCGGCACTGGTTGCCGGCTGCCTTGGCGCTGCTCGCCGTGGCGGCACTCGGCGTCGAGTTCGTCGCACGGGTCGCACCCGACAGCCTGTTGCGAATTCCGGCTGTGGTGTTCGGCGTCCTGACCGTGCTCGCTTGCCTGCATCGTCGTCGCGCGGATGCGCGCGCGCCCGACGGCCTTGGGCACGATGTCTCGGCTGCGGCGGCGCCCCGTGAATCGTTGCCGGAATTGACCCGGCTCCTTGGCGGGGTTGCATTCGTCGACAACCGGGGCAATTGCACGGCGGCCAGCCCGGCAATGGCGCGATGGCTGTTCCACAGACCGGATGAAGCGGTAGGACGGTCTATCGTCGAATCCTTCGGGCCGGTAAGCGGCGCGCTACTGGCGCCGCACGTCGAAGCCGCGCTGGCCGGAGACGCGCGGCGATTTCGCTGCTCGGTGCTCGCATCCGATCAGACGCTGCGCACGGTGCAGATCGAATTGCAGCCCGTGAGCGATGGACAAGCCGTCGCCGGTTGCCAGCTGTACGCAATGGACGTTTCGGCGGAGCAGCAGGCCCTCGACAGTGCGCTGAGTTCGGAACGGCGCCTGCGGGTGATCATCGACCAGATTCCGGTCACGGTTTCCTATATTGACGCGGATTTTCGATATCGCTACATCAATCGGGCGCAGGAAATATGGCTCGGCAAGACGGACGCCGAAGTCGCCGGCGTGAAGGTGAGCGCCGTCGTCGAGGACCACGTCTGGGCGAACATCAAGCCCCACCTCGAGGCGGCGTTGCGGGGCGAGTCAGTGCCCTTGGAGCGGCAGCGCAGCGATCGCAACGGCAACCCGGTGTGGCACACGGGCAAGCACGTACCGGACATCAACGAGGACGGCGAGGTCGTGGGCGTCTATACGGTGTTTCTCGACACCACCAGGCGCGCGCTGGCCGAACAGGCGTTGCGCGACAGCGAACGCGAATTGCGCGAGGCGAAGGCCGTGGCTGAATACGCGAGCAGGGCCAAGTCGGAGTTCCTGGCCAACATGAGCCACGAAATCCGCACGCCAATGAACGGCGTCCTGGGCCTCACCGAACTGTTGCTGGAAACGCCGCTCGATGCACAGCAGCGGAGTTACCTGGAAACCGTCCGCAGCTCGGGCGAATCGCTCCTCTCCATCATCAACGACATTCTCGACTTCTCGAAGATCGAGGCCGGCAAGCTCGAGATCGAGTCGATCGGTTTCGATCTGTACCAGGCAGTAGAGGACGTCGTGCAACTGATGGCACCGCGCGCGCAAGCCAAGAAACTGGAGCTCGCCTGCCACATCGACGAGCGCCTGCCACCGGCGATATACGGCGACCCCTTGCGCTTCCGCCAAGTGCTGACCAATCTGCTGGCGAACGGCTTGAAGTTCACCGAAGAAGGGGAAGTCGTGGTCGAGGTGGCGCTGCTGGACACCGATCGGCTGCACGTCAGCGTGCGCGATACGGGCATCGGCATCCCTCCGAAGGTGCGTGACCGCCTTTTCAACGCGTTCGCCCAGGCCGATGGTTCGACCATGCGCCGTTACGGTGGCTCAGGCCTGGGTTTGGCGATCAGCCGTCAGTTGGTCGAGCTGATGGGCGGCCAGATCGGCTTCGACAGCACCGAATCCCAGGGCTCTACCTTCTGGTTCAGCCTGCCACTGCAAGCGGCGCCCTCCTCCCCGTCGTTGGTGCACGTGAGCGAGCTCGCCCATAGACGCGTCCTCGTCGTCGAAGACAACGTGACCAATGCCGAAATCCTGGAGCGACACGTCGTCTCCCGCGGCATGCGCTGCGCGACGGCCTACCGCGGCGCGCAGGGGCTCGAGCTGCTGCACGAGGCCATTCGTGCGGGCGACCCGTTCGAGCTCGCGATCATCGACATGAAGATGCCGGGCATGGATGGGCTCGAGCTGACAGCCGCCATTCGTGTGGATCCGCAGTTGTGCGGGCTGCCCGTCGTGCTGGTGACTTCATTGCATTCGACCGCCGAGATGGCACGCGCGAAGCAGGCGGGCATCAACGGCTACCTCTCCAAGCCGGTGCGGCGCGTCGAGCTCTATCAAGCGCTCGCACAGGCCCTGGGTGTCGTGCCCGCTGCCAATGTGTCGGCGCCGGCGGCGTCGGTAACAACTCGCATTCTGGCACGCGCGTTGTTGGCCGAAGACAACCAGGTCAACCAGGTCGTTGCCCGCAACATGCTCAAGACGCTTGGATGCGAGTTCGACATCGTCGCGAACGGGGAGCAGGCATTGCAGGCCGTGCAGCGGGGCGGCTACGACATCGTGATGATGGATTGCCAGATGCCAGTCATGGACGGTTACGCGGCGACGCGCGAAATCCGCGCGTGGGAACGCGCTCAGGGACATGCGCCCCGGATTCCGATTGTCGCGCTGACCGCGAATGCGCTGCCCGGGGACGACGATGCATGTCGAGACGCCGGGATGGACGACTATCTCGCCAAGCCGTACTCGCGCAGGCAGCTCTGCGCGGTCATGGCCCGGTGGTTGCCGGCCGATCTGGTTCAGATCACCCGCCATACAGTCTCAACAAGACAACCAGTGCCGCTGGAGCCAGCGGCGGCGGAGGTTCGCGCCGTACTCGACGCGAAAGCCCTGGATAGAATTCGCGCCCTCGAGGAACCGGGCAGCGCCTCCGTTATCGAGGAAGTGATTGGCCTCTACCTCCATGAATCGGGGCAGCATGTAGCCCGACTGCGCGCGGCGCTCGCGAACAGCGATGCACGCGAGCTGAGCCGCGTCGCGCATGCGTTCAAGTCGGCGAGCCAGAACGTCGGTGCGATTCGCCTGAGCGAGCTGTGCTTGCAGCTGGAGCGTCAGGGCAAGCCGGAAGAGCTCGCAGGGGCGGCGGAACTGGTGGCGTCTATCGAGAACCAGCTCAAGCTTGTGGAGCCCGCCCTCCTCGCCGAAATGGGACAGCCGGTATGAGCGCGGCGGGCAAGTGCATGAGCGCGGTGCTGGTGGTCGATGACGACCCAGTCACCCGTCGGCTGATTAGGGCCACACTGGCTCCCGTCGGATTCGAAGTGATCGAGGCGGGCGACGGCGAGCAAGCGCTGGCCGTCCTGCGCGACCGGTTGCCGGACTTGGTGCTGATGGATGTCAGCATGCCGGTTATGGACGGATTCAGCGCGTGCGCAGAATTGCGCAAGCTGCCCAGGGGAGACCGGGTTCCGGTGGTGATGATTACCGGCCTCGACGACGTTCAGTCGATCGAGCGAGCCTTCGAGGTCGGCGCGACCGACTTCATCACCAAGCCGATCAACTGGCCCATCCTCGCTCACCGCGTACGCTATATGTTGCGAGCAAGCACTGCGATCAACCAGATCGAGCAGAATCACCGGCGACTGTCAAACGCGCAACGCATCGGCGACATGGGGGATTGGGAATGGGACGTGCGCCACGACCGCATTGTTCCGTCGGAACAGGCCTGGCACATTCTCGGCCGCGACGCGACCCCAGGATGGCTCACGAGCGACGGATTCCTTGCTTCCGTGCACCCGGAAGAGAAGGACCGCGTGTACCGAGCGTGCCAGCACGCGCTGGCGACCGGAGACGCCTTCGCGATCGAGCACCGCATCGTCCAGGCAGGCGGCGCGACGCGGCACGTGCACCAGCAGGTGGAGGTACTTGAGCACGATGAATCGGGCCGCGCCGTGATACTCGCCGGGGCGATACAGGACATCACCGTACGAAAGGTCGCCGAGGAGCGCATCCGGCGGCTGGCCTACTACGACGCGCTGACCGGGCTGCCCAATCGGCTCTTGTTCACCGAGCATCTGAACCGAGCCATCGCCGACGCCGAGCGGTACGGTCGCCACGTCGCGATCATGTTCCTCGATCTCGACCAGTTCAAGCGCGTCAACGATACGCTAGGCCACGTGGCAGGTGACGAATTGCTCAAGGTGGTCGGCACGCGACTCGCGAACTCCGTTCGTGCGCACGACTCGATCAGCCGTGCGCACACCGAATCGTTCGGCAGCAGCATCGCCCGCCTCGGCGGCGACGAATTTATCGTGATGCTGAGCGATCTGCACGGCGTGACCGACGCCGTCGCCGGAGCGCATCGCTTGATCGCGGCGCTCGAGGAGCCGGTGACCGTGCAATGCACGGAACTGTATGTGGGCGCCAGCATTGGGATCGCAATGTACCCGCACGACGGCACCGACATCGATACGCTGCTGATGAATGCCGACACGGCGATGTACCGCGCCAAGGACGCCGGGCGCGGCGGCGTGCTGTTCTATGACCGATCGATGAACGCCCGCGCACTGGAGCGACTGGTCATGGAATCTCGGCTCAGGCAAGCGCTTGAGCACGGCGAATTCGTCCTGCACTATCAGCCGCGTATCAGCTTTGCGAGCGGCCGCGTCGTCGGCGCCGAGGCCCTGATTCGCTGGCGTCATCCAGAACGTGGCCTGTTATTGCCCGATGAATTCATCTCCCTCGCAGAGGAGACCAGCCTCATCATCCCGATCGGCGAATGGGCCATCGCCGAGACGTGCCGGCAGATCGCGGCTTGGCGTGCCGCCGGGCTGAATCCTGGATCCGTGGCGGTGAACCTGGCTGCGACCCATCTGCGCGAGCAATCCCTGCCGGCGTTGGTGGTGCGCGTGCTTCAAGAGCACCGCTTGCCACGAGGGAGCCTCGATATCGAGGTCACCGAATCGGTGCTTCTGACCGATCCGGAGCTCAGCATGGACATCGCGCTTCAGCTGAGCGCATGCGGCGTCGGTCTGGCCATCGATGACTTCGGCACCGGGTACTCGTCCCTGGCCTATCTGAAACGGCTGCCCGTCACGGCGCTCAAGATAGACCAGTCCTTCGTGCGCGACCTCGGCACCGACCCGGACGACGAGGCCATCATCACGGCGATCATTGCGATGGCCCACACGCTGAAGCTGAAAGTCGTCGCCGAAGGCGTCGAGTCCGAGGCGCAGCGCGCCTTCCTCAAGGCCAACGCATGCGACGAGTTCCAGGGCTTTGTTTTCGGCCGGGCGATCGACGCCGAAGCGTTCGCGCGCTTGCTGCAGTCACAGGACGAGATCGGACTGCGAATGGCGGAATCGCCGGAATCAGCCGTATGTGATCAAGCCGCGTGAGTAGCGCGAGCTGCTCACGGAAGCCACGATAGGTCACGTGACGTGCTCATTCGTTCGCCAGTTTCGGTGTGCGATGATAGTGCGCGTCGAACCACCGACCTTGTATATTGAAACGAAGCGATTTGTGCGGCTCGGTATGAGCGGTGGAAACTATGGTTCTCCGGGGAGGCCGCAGTGGCCTTAAGGCTTGGACCTTGTTCAGTAGATCGGCCCCCCGCCTTCTTTGCCAATACCGTGGAGTATCACAGACGTGAGAGTCTGCATCACAAGGTCGGTTTAGCAACGGTGCAAGGTCGGGGGAACCGGAGAGTCAGCGTAATACGGGAGCCGCTATGAAACAAGTCAACCAGGTCGGAGTCGATGTAGATTCGGAAGAGTTGGTGAGCATGATGCGGCGCGGAGGGCAACGGCTGCCGCTGGCGCGGTTTGCGAACAGCGCGGGCGGGCACAAGAAATTCATTCGTTGGGCGACCAAGGGTGCCCGGCCGGTGCGGGTCTGTCTGGAAGCGACCGGAATCTACAGCCTGGAGTTCGCGCTCGCCTTGCACCATGCCAAGAACGTGGAAGTGATGGTGGTCAATCCTCGGGCGATGAAGGATTTTGGCCGGGCGAGCATGCAGCGGGCCAAGACCGACGCCGTGGACGCCGGCGTCATTCTGGACTATCTCGAACGTATGCCGTTTACCGAGTGGCAACCCCCGACCCCGGAGATCCTGGAGCTGCAGGCAATCAACCGCCGGATCGTGCAACTCAACACCGAGCTCACCCGCGAGAAGAATCGCCACCATGCTTCGGAGTTTGCCGGGGCGAGTGCCGACGCGATTGCGCACGACATCGAGGTCAATATCCATCACCTGGAACGGCGGATCGCACGCATGCAAGACAGCGGCTTGCAACTGGTGCGTGGCGTGCCCGCACTGGCCGCCAAGCTCGCCCACCTGGTCTCGGCCAAAGGCATCGGCGAAGCCTCCGCGATGCGCATCTTGGCGGAACTCCTGGTGCTCCCGGACGATCTCGCCGCTCCGCAGTGGGTGGCCCATGCCGGGCTCGATCCGCGCCCCTACGAGTCAGGCACCTCGGTTCATCCGCCGCGGCGCATCAGCAAAGTAGGTAACTCGCACCTGCGCGCCGCTCTCTACATGCCCGCCCTGGTGGCCATTCGACACGAGCCCAACGTCAAAGCGTTCTACGACAAGCTCATTGCCGCCGGAAAGAAGCCACTACAAGCCGTGGTTGCGGTGATGCGCAAATTACTGCACGCCATTTGGGGCATGCTCAAGCATGACCAGGATTTCGACGGCAACAAATTCTTTAAGCTCACAGAAAAAACCGCTTGACAGGAAAGAGAGTATCTACTGATTACGAATCAGTTGCTCAACTTTAGGCTGTTCGAATGTGGATTATCACGCGCGATTCAACAGTTCTGGCCATGATCGATTAGGACGAGCCGAGCACCCTGGCATCATTCAAAGATTTGAGTCTGTAATCCGTTGGCCGTTCATCGCTGCTTCGTCGACGACGATCGAAGCTGCCCAAATTCGACTGATCGTTCATACACAGCGCTGGTAGCAGGCATTGATGAAATGGAAGTACCTTTAATGATCAAAACGATACGTGATGAAAATGCCAAGTAATACCTAAAGACAACATTTTGTGTTCAGTTAGCACACTCAATTTGAGCGTTTTCCGAACCTTC